>DATFJT010000063.1:0-19285 GCA_035269065.1 Saprospiraceae bacterium
GGGGCCTCATCTTTTTCGGATTGGTGGGCCTATAAATACGAGGTCATTGATGCTATCCCTTACAATGCAGCTATTTTGGACCGCATGGGAGTCGTCACTGCCCTTAATTCAGACGACGCAGAAATGGGGAGACGCCTCAACCAGGAGGCTGCCAAGGCAGTTAAGTACGGCGGCGTCTCAGAAGAAGCCGCCTGGAAAATGGTCACACTGAATCCGGCCAAACTCTTGCATATCGATGATCGTACCGGCAGTGTTGACCCCGGTATGGATGCAGACCTCGTATTATGGTCCCGTCATCCCCTCAGTTCAATGGCCAGGGCTGAACGGACTCTTATCGACGGAGTAGAATATTTCAACCTGGAAACATACGAAAAACTGGAAAAGGCATTAAAGGCAGATAAACGACGCCTGGCGGAGAAAATGTCGGCCGACAAAGGCCCCAAGAAAAAAGTGCAGCCAAAGGAAGAACGACATTATCACTGCGACGACATCCACGACGAACTTAAATAATCAAAACCATGAATCGATATAAGATATATGTGGCCTTTATCGTCCTGGGCTTTTTGCACCAATGGAAGGCGGGGGCTCAGAATATACTTTTTGAGAATGCCAGCATCCATACCGGAAACGGTCGGCACATCGCAGAGGGATTTATTTTGGTACAGGACGGTAAAATACTGGAGCTCGGTGCCGGCGACTTCGCCGGGGATGTCTCAGGGTATCGAAGAATTGATGTCGAAGGCCGGGAACTTTACCCTGGCATTATCGCCCTCAACACCCAGCTTGGCCTGAAAGAAATTGATGCCGTTCGCGCCACTAGGGATTATGACGAGGTAGGCAGTTTCAATGCCAACCTTCGCAGCATCATTGCCTACAATACCGATAGCGAAGTGGTCAAGACGGTACGCTCTGCAGGGGTATTGATGGCGCAGGTGACTCCACGGGGAGGGAGAATCTCTGGTCGGTCGACAGTGGTCAAACTGGAAGCCTGGAACTGGGAAGATGCTGCCATTCGCATGGAGGACGGCGTGCATTTAAACTGGCCCAATTTTTATCGCGCTCGCGGATGGTGGGCCAACCCGCAGTCACACAAGAAGAACGACAAATACAAGAAGGCGGTGGATGAACTGTTGCGTTACTTTGCAGAGGCAGAGAGCTATTGCCAGGGGAGTACCATGGAAAAGGACCTGGGCCTGGGAGGGCTTTGCGATGTGTTGGGAGACGAGGCTGCCCTGTACATCCATGTAGATGATGCCGTCGGCATGATGGATGCCCTGGATTTTTGCAACAGGTATGGCCTTGATCCCATCTTTTACGGGGCCCGGGATGCCCGAAAGATATTGGAGTTATTGAAAGAAAAGGAGGTAAAATTGGTATTAAAAAGGGTGAAGTCCCTACCCTCCCGCATCGATGGTCCACTGTTTAGTGCTTATGCCCTTCCCGCAGATTTATACGCCGCTGGTATTCCCTTTGCCATTGCGGATAATGGCAGTTGGGAGCAGCGCAATGTGATATACCAGGCCGCCCAGGCGGTGGCCTATGGTTTGCCGTATGAGGAGGCCATCAGGGCGTTGACGCTAAGACCTGCTGAGATCACCGGAGTAGCAGAAGACCGCGGGTCGCTGGAGCGCGGCAAACATGCGGACTTGATCATTGTAGATGGCGATTTGTTGGAAATAGGAAGCTCCATGGTCAAGCAGGCTTTTTTCAATGGCCGGGAGCTTGATCTGTCAGATAAACAGAAGGCCTTGTATGAGAAATACCTCGATAAATACGGCCTGGAGTAGGAATTTATCATTTCCTTAAGAATTTAAAAACCCCCTCCAACCGTTAGGTAATTGGAACAATGCGCGATTAGAATGAAGAAATACTTGTTTGTACTTTTTATCCTGTCATTTTTGAACTTGGATGCTCAGATTGAAGAAAGAATGGGTCAAGTAACCATAAACGGGATGATTTTACCCGTTTTGTATACCGAAAATGACACCATCATTCTTGCTGAGGACGGCTTCCTGGCGCCTGTAGAGGTCGTCGCTCCGCCAAGCTTTTCGAATTATTACGACAGACGACTGTATTACAAGTACCGCCGTTACGCTGCTATCGTTTACCCATATGCCGTAGATGCCATTGCTCTTTTTAGAAAACTGGATGCCACTACGGAGGATATGAGCAACAGGGACCGAAGGCGCGTCGTCAATAAGCTGAAGGACGAGCTCAAAGAGGAGTTTAAGGATCCCCTTAAGAGCCTGACCAAAACACAGGGGAGGATCCTTGTCGACATGATAGAGCGCGAATTGGATACCAATTTATACGATTTATTAAAGGAATGGAATGGCGGGTTCACTGCCCGTTTTTGGCAGACCGTGGGATCATTCAATGACTATGACTTAAAGGAGGGTTATGTGAGAGGCAATGATCCCATACTGGATATGGTGCTCGATGATTTTGAGATAAAATACGGATATGAGAAAGAAGAATGACCTGAGCTGGACGGGCCTCAAGAGCAAGGCGGACGAGGTCAGTAACACGACTATTTCAGCGGAGGCCCCCTCCAACATTGCCATTGTTAAATACTGGGGCAAGCACGGCATGCAACTGCCGAACAACCCCTCAGTGAGTATGACCCTGCGCCATGCGGTCACCAAAACCCATTTGAGCCTGGACGCTTCGCAAGAGCACGGCATCCGTTTTCGATTTGAGGGAAAGGAGCAGCCCTCTTTTCTCCCCAAGTTGGAGCAGTTTATTGATCGGGCTGCTGAATACCTTCCTTTACTGAAATCCTTCCACCTGGACATCTCTTCCGAAAACACCTTTCCCCACTCCTCCGGAATAGCCTCTTCCGCATCGTCTATGTCTGCTTTGTCCATGGCTATTTTGGGCGCTTTATCCAACCTCAAGCCTGAAACAGAAGAATTCAAACGTCAGCACAGTTTTCTCAGCCGATTGGGATCGGGAAGTGCCTGCCGATCAGCTTTCGGCGGTTGGGCGGCCTGGGGTACCACAAGTGACACTTTTGCGGTAGCACTGCCGGAAGTGCACGCTGAATTTCAATCCATGAAGGATGCCATCCTGATTGTCAGTGCCGGCGAGAAATCCGTATCCAGTACGGCCGGACACCAACTCATGAATACACATGTGTATGCTGAGACGCGCTATGCCCAGGCGCGAAAGCGCACGGACGAGTTGGTACAAATAATTAAGAACGGGGATATCGAGGCTTTTGTCGACCTGTGTGAGAAAGAAGCCCTCGAGTTGCATGCCCTGATGATGATGAGTGACCCCTATTTCATTCTAATAAAGCCCAATACCCTTAAAATCATTGACACCATCCGTGAATTCCGCCGGGAAACAGGAATTCCACTGGCTTTCACTTGCGATGCCGGACCCAATGTCCACCTCATGTACCGGGAGCAGGACGCCCAAAAAGTAGAGAACTTCATCGAAGATGAGCTGAAAGGCTATTGTGAGAACAGGCGGGTGATCTGGGATGCATGTGGGGATGGGCCTGTGCTGAAATTTGGGGAATGAAATCTTAAATTTTGAGTGCTCAAACTATTTATCTGTCAACAAGCATGACCAGAAAATGACCCACCAAATCTTGTATGTAATATTTGCCACAAGGCGATCAATGTGCTATAAAATTTGGCGTAAGCAAAGCTGTTTAGTTAAAGTTGAGGAAAACACTCAGCAAGACTGGATTCTTTAAAAGGTTTGTAATAAGTTCTATACTTAAAAGTACACGCCTGAATTTTTTTGCTCAAACACCCAAGTGCTTGCCCTAATTTTTCAGGAGTATTTTACTTTGGAAAATAATTTTTTGAGAAAAATCATACGCTTGTTTCGGTTGCCCGGTCTTTTAGCCCATAGTTTTGGTTAAACAGGCATTGCAGAACAATGCGGAGTATCGCCTGGATGTCTCAGCGTTGCCGTTAGGGCAAAATATATTGCAGGTGAGAGATGCGGAGGTTAAGTTGTAGCAGATGAAATTGACCATTCAATGAGAATGGAAGACCATCATCAAACAATGAAAAATATGTTTCAAAAATATAGAGTATTTTTTCTGATAATGGTCCTTTATTCCTCCTTGTCATCCACTGCACAGAATCAATACGATGCAGTCTGGATGATGGGTGCCAATGGAAGGCATTTGGGGTCAATTGAGGACAGAGATTTATTGTATAATAATATGTTTTTCGATTTTAGTAGAGATACTATCAAGTTTCAGGACTTTAGAACCACTCCAATAGGTGGAAGAGCTAGCATAGGCGAAATGATGATTTCCATAGCTTCGACTGATGGAGAACTAAATTACTACGGCAACGGTAGTTATTTACAATCAGCTATTGACACCCAAATCATGAAAGGGGGTGATAGCTTGCATGCTGACAATTATTTGATACAAGATCATCCAGGACCCATCGGCTACAATCAACATACCCTGATTTTGCCATCCTCTAAAAAAGAAGGCCGGTTTCATCATATTTTTAATGATCATTCCAGACCTACAGAAGAGGGAGTCCATGCGACAAAGATTTATCACTTTGTGGTTGATATGGAGGCCAATGAAGGCAAGGGGGAAGTTGTGATCAGGGACTCCATTTATTACGGTGATGTGCTTTTGATGGGAGGGTTGACGGCCGTGCGTCATGGAAATGATCGTGACTGGTGGATAATGAAGAAGAGAAAATTCGTTCCCGAGATTTTGTTGTTTCATTTCTCAGATGAAGAAGAACGCATCCTGGATACAGTCATTTACAGGGACTCGATATTGTATATTGATGAAGAAGAATTACGTGAATCAGAAGGCCAACTGACCACCAGCGTGTTTTCACCTCAAGGAGATCAGTTTGCCATTTGCGATTTCATGTATGGCATAAGATTGTTTGATTTTGATCGGCATACGGGTCAACTGAGCAATAGTCGAGCCTTTGATCATGTGTTCGACATAGATAATTTCAATCTCAGTCAAGGTTGTGCCTTTAGCTCCGATGGAAGTAAACTGTATTACACCGATCAATTCCATTTATTCCAGTTTGAGACAGATAAAATGGATCTATTTGATGGACTTGATACAATAGCAGAGCTTTCTGAGCTAAATGGGGTAGGTATGAGACAGATGTCGCTGGCTCCTGATTGTCGGATCTATATGGCCAATGGCCAGTTTCCGTCTGTCAATATCATCATGCACCCCAATCGAGATGGTAAGGCATGTGAACTGCGACCTAAAATGCCCATTGATTATCTATCTCATAATATGTGTTATTATCCTAATTATCGACTCGGCACTGTGTTCCCCTTTTGCGACAGCACCAAGGTCCTGCCCCCGGAGTGGCGACCGGTGAGTAACCAGGAGAGAGTAGTGAGGGAGACATTGGATGTGCGTATTTATCCCAATCCTGCATCAGGCGTGGTACAATTAGAGGCACAGTCCCCTATCGACCAGGTGGAAGTATTGGATTTTCAAGGCAGACCGGTCGGCGTTTATGAGCGTACAACAAGCCTGGATTTGAGTCATCAGCCCGCTGGTTTGTATTTTTTGAGAATAACGAGCAGAGAGGGGCAGGTAACGAAGAAGTTGATTTTGCAAAGGTAGGGGATCAGTGAAATGAGGGCAAAGTGAAAAATGGGTTACTACATCGTCATGGTGAGGATATTTGCCCAAAATGGACAATGGATTTCTACTCAGAAAAGCGTTTTTATTAGATGAAAAGATTAATTATCATTTTTTGGATTTTTTTTGGTTTCAAAACTCCAACTTTTTCCCAATCTAATATCTATATAGGAACAGGCCTTAGTTTTTTAAAACTAGATTGGTGCTGTGTGGTGCAACCTCTTCAAGGCCAAGAACGCATGTTGTCCTACAATGTTTCTATTATGTCTAAATCTGATGTCTCGAAGAATCTGGCCATTTCTTTAGGAATTATTTATAATGTGAATAGGTTTGAAGCTAAATTAAATGGTGTTGGGTTTAATCCAGTTTTAGAGGCTTACTTTTCTCGCTATGCAATACCTTTAAGGCTCCATTGGAAAGCTTATCGGAGTATTTATATAAATGGGGGAATTATGTTGAATAACCTCTTTCGTAAAGAATATAAAAAGTTCTATGGAGAAAATGAAGTTTGGGATTACTCAAGGCCGGATGTTAACTTTATTTTCGGTATAGGCGGAGAATGGAAGCGCTTTTTACTGGATGTTGGTATGGCTCACAATTTTATGGAACCTCAAGTGGTAGGTCATGATCATTACTGGACCATCGACTTCAATGTGTATTACAGGATTTTATCGAGTGGAAAGGAGTAGGGGAAATGAAGTTTGCAAGAAGCAATTATCAGATGATACGAACACTAATAATTATTGCGCTTTTTCTGAATGTTAAAACTCAATCTTTCTCCCAGACAAATATTTATCTGGGAGGGGGAATGAGTGGTTTGGATTATGTAGATTGGTGTTGGTCGGTCAATGCGTTTGATAAAACAGGTGTGCTTTGGTCATCCAATCTATCTCTGATGGCTAAATCTGATTTATCGAAGGATTTTGCTGTTTCCCTGGGTGTAATTTACAATGTCAATAAGTTTGAAATGTCTACCATTGGTTGGGGGTATAGTAGCATTCGCACAATAGGAGTGAATTATTCACGCTATGCCATACCTGTGCGTGCACATTGGACCTTTTATCATTCCATATATATTAGTGGGGGTATTATGTTAAACAATATTTATCGCTTAGAACGTTTGATGAGTAATGATGAGAGGCTTGTATACGAATACAACAGACCGGATTTTAGTTACAATTTTGGGATAGGCGCAGAATGGAAAGGTTTTCTAATTGATATTTCCATGGCGAGAAATATATCTGAAACTGACTTATGGTGTCATAATAAATATTGGACCTTCGACTTCAATGTGTATTACAGGATTTTATCCAGTGGAAAGGAGTAGGGGAAATGAAATACATAATAAGCTATTCATAAGATGAAACGGCCCATAATCTTACTTTTAATGCTTTTAGGATTCCTTTCTGAGTCCCTTTCCCAGACTCATGTCTATTTGGGTGGCGGGATAAGTTCTTCTAAAATGATTTTGTGTTGTGGGGGTGAACTTCAAGATCGAATGTGGTCTTATAATTTATCTTTATTGGCTAAATCTCGTTTGTCCCAGAAATTGGCAATTTCTTTAGGGGTGATCTACAATATAAAACAATTTCAGTCACCTTTTTATAGTGAAGACTTAATCCACAATCCATTGGTCGAACACAAATTCTCACGTTATGCGATACCCTTACGTTTGCACTGGGCTGCTTTTCCAAATATTAATCTAAATACAGGATTATTATTGAATAGTTTTTATCTAGAGGAACTCAATTTTGCTTTTGGACCAGAGCAATTTAAACACAACAGTCCAGATTTCAGCTTTACTTGTGGTGTAGGAGGAGAATGGAAACATTTTTTACTTGATGTTTTGTTTGGTAGAAGTTTGTCTGAATCAGAATTGAGCTTTCGCAACCAATACTGGACCATTGACTTCAATGTGTATTACAGGATTTTGTCCAGTGCGAAGGAGTAGGACATGTAAATCAGAAAAAGCTAACCATAAGATGAAACGGCCCATAATCTTACTTTTAGTGCTTTTAGGATTTTTTTCTGAGGCCCTTTCTCAGACTCATGTCTATTTAGGTGGCGGGATAAGCGCCTTGAGAATAAATTGGTTGCGTGATAATGAGATATTTTTTGGAGAAGAAGGTAAGGGTAAAGGGGTAGCATGGTCTTATAACTTTTCTATGTTGGCTAAATCCGATGTTTCAAATAACATGGCTCTTTCTTTGGGTGTTATGTATAATGTAAATGAATTTGAATACAGTGCTTCTAGTAGGGGCATTGATCCTTTCTCTGGAGCTTTTTACTCACGATATGCCATTCCTTTGCGATTGCACTGGACTGTGTATTCTAATATTTATCTGAGCGGCGGGGTTAGTTTAAATAGTTTATATCGTCAAGAATTTAGGTTTAGTGATGGAGGAGTAAGCTCAGTTTCTGAAAATTACAGGCCTGACTTTAGTATTGCTTGCGGTGTGGGAGGAGAATGGAAACATTTTTTACTTGATGTTTTGTTTGGTAGAAGTTTGTCTGAATCAGAATTGAGCTTTCGCAACCATTACTGGACCATCGACTTCAATGTGTATTACAGGATTTTATCGAGTGAGAAAGAATAGTAAGGCGTGTTAGGCCGTTACCCGGGTGACTTACAGTTTGTTTTTTGAAACTAATCTGTGGGTCGCCCTTTTTACTTATCATGCAAACAAGCAAACACAGCAAGACATTGAGAAAAAGATACCTGATTTTATCCAGCATTTTATTGTTGGGCACCATTCTACAGGCTCAGCCGGGTCATTTAGGGTCTTCATGTCAGAACGAAGCCTTTGAGAAAAAGATCAACCGCATGCTGGACTTTGATGTGCCGACCATGGGGGTGACCCGGCTCAAAAAGCTGATGGAAGAGGGAAAGGACATCCAAATCATTGACAGCAGAACTGCAGAAGAGTACCAGGTAAGCAGCATACCCGGGGCATCCCTTTTGACTTATAAGGATTACACAGAAGACGACCTGGAGGCCTATGATAAAAGCAAGCCTGTAATCGTCTATTGCTCCATTGGTTATCGAAGTGAGCAAGTGGCAAAAGAATTAAAGGAAGCTGGCTTTGAGGAAGTGTACAATCTCTACGGCAGCATCTTCGAGTGGGCCAACCGCCACTATCCCCTCACGGACATCCGGGGAGACACTACCCGACTCATTCATGGCTACAACAGGAACTGGGCCCAATGGATCGATGACCGGGAAGACCTGAAAAAAGTCTGGTAGCCATGGATGTAAAAGGCATATTGGAAAAGGCCCGCTCAGAAAAGAAACAGATCAAACAAAAGCTGCGTAAACTGGCTCGCAAGAATGCACGGGATCTGGACAAAGACTTTCATCGCCTGCACGCGGAGGTCTTTGAGGAAATCGACTGCCTGGATTGTGCCAATTGCTGTAAGACCACCAGCCCCATATTCAGGGATGCAGATATTCGGCGCATTGCCCGGCATCTCAAGATCAAACCGGCGGAATTGATCGACGTACATCTCGGATTGGATGCGGAAGGCGATTATGTCCTCAAAAGATCGCCTTGTGTCTTCCTTGGAGAAGACAACAAATGCAGTATCTACGAGCATCGACCCAAAGCTTGCCGGGAGTACCCGCACACAGAGCGCAAACAGATGCATCAGATCCTGGATTTGACAGCGAAGAATACCCTGGTTTGTCCGGCCGTGGCGCAGATTGTAGATCGCTTGCCATTGTGAGCCAAGATTTATAATTCTTCTGCAATTAACGTTAAAAAATTCTTAAATAGGGCTTCGTTTGTTTGATGCGCCTTATATTCAAACAAAAAAATGAAAACACCCTTGACTTTTCTTCTGATTTTCTTTTTCTTTTTAACAATTCACCATTCCAAAGCCCAGGTCACGCTGAGCTATCATTTATCGGATTTATCTTTTGTAGGTGTCAATACGATGATCGGGAAGCGATTCATGCCTGAACTAAGATTGGGCGTCAATCAAGATGTGGAAGATGTCGATGTAGAGCTGAATGTATTCTATTTGTTCAAAAGGCGTCCGAGTTTTCAGTGGTACGGTGGTGCGGGCATTCGCAGGTCGGACATATTTGAGGGTCTGGCTTTTCCGACAGGTCTGAATATTTATCCTTTTGAGCGTAAAAACTTCGGCTTTCAAATGGAAGTGGCCGGACTTTATGGATCGGGCAATGCACGACTTAGAGGTAGCGTGGGCATTCGCTATCGATTCGACAAGAAGGACAAGAAAAGAGAATAGTCGCTTTTTGTCCCTCCAGGTATAAGATATCAATCAATTCACTTATCATAAAACGAAATAAAATGAAACCCAAACTACTTTTTCTATTGCTCGGTCTCGTACAGACTCTTTCAGCCCAGACATTCACAGAAAAGACAGGTACTCCTTTTGAGGGTGTTTACGGTGGCTCAGTTGTCTTTGCAGATGTTGACAGAGATGGAGACAAGGATGCTCTAATCGTTGGTAATAAGCTTGGTTTCGGAATAGAAGCTATTGCAAAGCTTTATGAAAACGATGGAAGGGGTAATTTTATAGAAAATACTGAAGTTATCTTTGATCCAGTCAAATCTGCTACTACAGCATTTTCAGATGTGGACAATGACGATGATGAAGATGTTATTATTGCCGGCTATGAGATTGACTCAGTAGGTGCTGTGCCTATTATAAAACTTTATGAAAATGATGGACAGGGCATTTTCAGTGAAAAGACAGACATTCCTTTTGACCCTGTTGTCCAGAGTACCATTTCATTTTCTGACGTTGATGGGGACGGAGACCAGGATCTTCTCATCACCGGAGCGACAAGTTTAACTGGTGGAGGTCGTATTTCAAAAATGTTTTTGAATGATGGAACGGGCAATTTTAGTGAAAGGACAGGAACTCCATTTCAAGCAGTATCAATAGGTTCTGTGGCCTTTTCAGACGTTGACGGAGACGATGATCAAGATGTCTTAATTACAGGACAGAATGATTTATTAGAAAGAGTTGCAAAATTGTACATAAATGACGGTGAGGGCAATTACAGTGAAAAAACGGCTCCATTTGAGGAGGTTTTATTAAGCTCGGTGGCCTTTTCAGATGTGGACGGAGACGACGACCAAGATGTTTTAATAATTGGAGAGAACAGTTCATCAGATCGAATTGCTAAATTATATATGAACGATGGGTCAGGCAATTTCACCGAAAAAATGGGCACCCCTTTTGATGGTGTTTTTGAAGGCTCTATTACTTTCTCAGATGTAAACGGCGACAATGCTTCTGAGATCCTCTTAACCGGGGGAAATAATTCTAATAATGGAATTTCAAAATTATACATGAATGACGGATCAGGCAATTTCACCGAAAAAACAGATACCCCTTTTGATGGTGTTTTTATGAGTTCTGTAGCCTTTTCAGATGTAGATGGAGATGACGATCAAGACCTTCTCATAACGGGATCTGGTAATATGGAGCCAATAGCCAAACTGTACATCAATGACGGAACCGTTTCTACCGATGAATTAAATCTTGATACCAGTCTTGATCTTCAGTTATTTCCCAACCCTTCTGCCCCCGACCGATTGTATGTCAACTACACTGCAGTGAATGAGGGTGAAGCGGACATATTTATCTATGATATGAAAGGTGCCCGGGTTATGGACAAACAGAAATGGAAGTCATCCGGTGATCAGCCCTTAACCATCGATATTTCCTCTTTACCTCAGGGGAGTTATGTTCTCGAACTGGAAGATGGTCAAAGAAAGGGAAGGGCCAAATTTGTGGTTCACTAAAAAGGGATAGGTGATTGAATGACATACGCACTGGAAGTTATAAATAACTCTAATAGGGATGGAGTGTCCTGTTGGAGCATAGACAGCCTGCAGCACTTGAATTTCTCCCGTCTCATTTTCTGATTTGTCTTATTTTGTCCGGTAAAAATGATGGGTTTGAAAAATCTAACGGCACTGGTTTTGGTGATGGGAGCAAGTATCTCAACGAATCTGTTGGCGCAATCCAGCTACCTGGTGCATTGCGGGCAATTGTTTGACAGTGAAACAGCTGCCATTGAAGAGGATCGTTACCTGCTCATAGAGGACAATGTCATCAAAGATGTCCTCGATGCGCCTTTAAATGACCCTGAATTGCCCCTCATTGATTTGTCTTCCTACCTCGTCACGCCGGGCTGGATCGACATGCACGTGCACCTGGAAACAGAATACGATAAAAACACCTACCTCAGGCGCTTTCGCGTGGAGCAGGGCTACAAGGCCCTCAAAGCATTCGCCAACGGTCAAAAACTTCTCAAGGCCGGGTTCACCACTGTTCGGGATCTCGGCGGATCAGGTGCCAACAATTCCCTGAGGAATGCCATTAACAACGGCCTTGTCGAGGGCCCGAGGATCATTTCCTGTCGCAAGGCCATAGCCATTACCGGGGGGCACGCCGATCCCTCTAATGGCATGTCCCTGAAATACCAGGTAGAAACCGATTACAAGAACGGCGTTTGCGACGGGCCGGAGGAATGTGCCAAAGCGGTGCGTTGGCAGGTGAAACAGGGAGCTGATTGTATCAAGATCACGGCAACAGGAGGTGTCCTCAGTGTGGCCAGGGATGGAGACGGCCCTGCGTTTTCTGAGGAAGAATTGGAAGCCATTATCAACACAGCCAAAGACAGGGGTGTGCATACGGCAGCCCACGCCCATGGCAAGAAGGGAATGCTCCGGGCAGTCAAAGCCGGTATTACCACCATTGAGCACGGCACCTATATGGACGAAGAAGTCATGGCGGCCATGCTGGAAATGGGAACTTATTACGTGCCAACCATCACCGCCGGCTGGGCGGTAGCGGAAAATGCCAAAAAAGAGGGCTTTTACCCGGACGTCGTGCGCCCAAAGGCTCTTCGTATTGGCCCTCAAATACAGGAAACATTTGCCCGCGCTTACGCCTACGGTGTGCCCATCGCTTTCGGAACAGATTCCGGGGTATTTGATCACGGGATGAATGCCAAAGAGTTTGAACTGATGGCTGAAGCGGGCATGCCCATACTTGAAGCGCTACAATCGGCAACCTTCACCAACGCCCGGGTGTTGGGCATGGAGGAAGAAATCGGGCAACTCGCCTCGGGCTTCCTCGCAGATCTTGTGGCTGTTCCAAAAGGAGCACTTGAAGATCCGTCTCTTCTCATGGAGGTAAAATTTGTTTTGAAAGATGGTAAGATTGTCGATTTGGACAAGTGATGCGCTGAGGTGCAGTTTATTGTGTTTCCTTATTTTCTTGCTGTCCAGTGCTGCCCAGGCACAGGAGGAGCGAAAATACCCGCGACTGAATTACAAGGGTTACACCAAATCCATGACCATTTTCATCAATCCCGATGATCTGGATTTTTTGCAAACGCTCCACTTGTTTCACAACAGAAGCGAGGTGGAATTACAATTCTCAGAGGCGATATCCGTACAAGTGCACAACAGGAACCTGCTGTACACGGGCAATTTCTTTTTTCAGGACGATTTTGGGAAGCAATTGGAGGCGGCGGCCACAGATTATGCCGATCTCAGTTTGTTGCCCCTGGATAGAAACGGTGTCAAAATGATCAATAGCCTCGACCGGGCCTTCGTCCAGGGATTACACGGCAACCTGGAATGGCGCCTTGGCAGGCAACGCATCAACTGGGGCCTTCACAGCATTTGGAATCCCCATGATATTTTCAATGCCTACTCTTTTGTCGACTTTGACTACGAGGAACGACCGGGAGCGGATGCCGCATTTGCGCGCTACTATTTCGGATTCTATTCCAATGTGCAATTGGCTTATAGCCCTGGTGACGACTGGGACGAAAGTACTTTAGGTATGCTTTGGCAAACAAATGTGGGGACTTATGACCTGCAGGCTCTGACCGCGTATGATCGGGGATATTATGTGTGGGGCCTGGGCGCTGCAGGTAATATTGGCGAGCAATCCTTAAAAATGGAGGGCAGCAGTTTTATTCCTGAGAATGGCGGGACGACGGAATGGGGTGTTGCACTTTCGTTTGAGGGTACAACGGCTCAATCGGGTATTTTCTACAACATCTCTTACCTCTACGATAGTCAAACGAGTGGAGGGGGCAGCCTAAACGATTTGCTCCAGCAGCGCATTGACGCGCGAAATTTATACCCCTTCGAGCACAGCATTTTGCTACAAGCGCTTCGGCAAATGACCGGCCGTCTGACCTTAAACGCTGCCATTGTTACGAGTATTGAAGAGAGCTTGCCCATGTATTTTGCGCCTTCTGTTTCCTACAGTCTGTCACAGAATTGGGACCTGGATTTGTTTGGGCAAATATTTTTCGAGAAAGAAGATGTTTATGGCAGTCCGACACAGGTCCTCAATGTGCGGATTAAGTGGAGTTATTGACCCTTCCCCGGCTTGGTAAACTTCGTTTGTCTGGTAAAGAACTCAATTTTGGCGAGTGTTTCCTCGTATTCTGCCCTGGCATCTGAATCATAGAGCAGGGCTCCACCCACAGGCAGGTGGATGCTCGCCTTTTTCTTATCCAAAATGGCGGAACGGATGACGACATTCAGATCGAAATCACCGTTCTCATCCACGTAGCCGACAGTTCCTGAGTAAATACCCCGGCGAAAGTGCTCGGTTTTTTCAATGATTTGCATGGCAGAATGCTTGGGCGCACCGGTCATGGATCCCATGGGAAATGTCGCTCTAAAAATGTCTTGTATCGTCGTCTGTGCGCTCAGAGAACCCCGTACAGTAGAAATCAGGTGTTTGATATTTTGGTAGGCATAAGTACCCAGTAACTCAGGGACCTCAATGCTTCCTGTTTCACAGATCTTTGCCAGGTCATTCCTGCATAAATCTACGATCATGAGGTTTTCGGCAATCTCCTTTTCCCCGTATTCTGTCTGTTCGACCGGAAAGGTACCTTTGATGGGTTGGGTGAGAATGGAGGAGCCTGATTTTCTCAAAAAGCGCTCGGGACTAAAACACAGCAGGTCTGCATGTTCAAGCCTGACGTAGGCACTAAATGGTTTGGGGGCCAGCTTGTTGAGGCGTTGGAACCACTCGAGATGATTTCCCTGACGCACGATTTTTCCACCGAAACAATGGCAATAGTTCACCTCGTAAATATCCCCATCGTACAGATGCCGCATGATGTCTTGAAACCTTTCGTGATAAGTCTCGAAGTCAGGGATATCGGTCCACTCAATTTCAGGAAGTTGTGCTGGAGTGGACTGGCTTGTTTGGATGTTTTTGAAAATTGTCGCAGGCTCCTCTACACAGCTATCTATTCTCAAAACACCACCTCTATCAAACCGGATCAAAGTCTGCGGTTGATGGATTACGGCATCGGGCCATTCGTAAAGTGGAGGATTGTCCGAATGTAGTTGATGGAATACATTTTTGGTATCGTACGTCAGGCTCAGGAAGGTGAAATGGCCATGGGAAAGCTCATCGAAAAAGACATCGGCATTAAGGGCGTCCAACCGCGGCAATACCAATCGGTTTTTAGTTCCGATGCCCGCAATTAATTCGTAACAACCATAATTATCAGGGCGGAAATTGCTGTCCAGTATGAAAACAGGATTCTGCTGTTTGAGCCAGCGATAAATCTGTTCCTTGAACAAGGAGATCTGGGTGTCAAGCTGAAATATCTCGGAGTTCAAAGGCTCGTCAACGTTTGATGATCTTAATCTCTACACGTTGATTTTTGGCTCTGCCGGTAATGGTTTTGTTTGAGACAAGGGGCCGTCTTTTTCCGTAACCGACTGCTTTGAGCCGTTCAGGGTCTATGCCCTCATCGACGAGGTAATTCCTGACAGAGCGGGCCCTTCTAAGCGACAAGCTGTCACAGATAGCCGATGGTGGTAAGGAGTTGGTGTGACCGCCTATTTCTAGGCTGATGTTGGGATTGGCGAGCAGAAAATCAAAAATTTGATCCAGCGATTGATAACTACTGGGCTTGAGATTGAAGCTGTCTGCCTCAAAGGCCAGGTTTTTTATTTCCAGTTCTTGATTGGACTTGAGAAAATCTTCCACTTTGACACCGGATATTTCTTCGGGAGACTTTCGTTTATCTGCTGTCCTGGTAGCTCCGCCCGAGGATGCACTTTGTGAAGATGAAGTTCCTGCCGGTGTCTGGTATTTGTTGGGGCTGACGTTTCCGGCAAGCTCGTCTTCGGTCCCGGGGAAATCTGGAAAATCTGGCTGGTTGGAAATGTTTTTGTTGCACGGGATGGCCACAATTTCTGATAAATGGTCTAGCAAGATGTTTCCGCAATATGGAAAGAGCACCGGGGTTTCGTAGAATGCCTCTAATGTGATCACATTGAGATTGGATTGAGGTTGCAGTTTGAAGCTGTATTCCATCCATTGGGCGTGGTCTACCGGAGGAGACTCATCCAGCTTTTGTCTTTTCTCACACAAAGTGGTACCACCCCAGATGACCAGGACGATCGGCCTATTGAAAAGAACCGTATCGAATCTGTTTTCGTGGATAGGACTGCGATAGTTCGGGTCGCTGCTCAAGTGAATTTTAAGTTCGTAGCACTGGTCTTTTTTCAGCACACCTGACAGTCTTTGGCTGATGATTTCTGTTGTTTCATTTTTCCGGGTGACCATGCCCAAAAAGGTTTTACCGTCCAGCGGGTTTTGGGTGACCTCCCAGAAGTTCGTATTGGCGGCATGAACGTCTGGTGGAGACTCTCCGGAAGAGGCCATACAATCTTTCCACTCCTTGAAGGGATAAAAGAGATTGCCAATAAATGGCGCAGCCTCAAATGAAGGGTTGTCCAGCAAAATGGTGTCTTGCCCTGACAAAGTAATCCCTTGCAGCATGAGTAAAATGCTGGCTATGGCAGATTTAACTGCTATGCGGGTGAGCAAGTCCATTTTTGACATATTTTTATTTAAACGCATTCAGGCCGGTGACATCGTAACCCGTAATTAATAAATGGATGTCGTGCGTGCCCTCATAAGTTAGAACGGTTTCAAGATTCATCATGTGTCGCATAATGGGATATTCATTGGTAATACCCATGCCTCCATGTATTTGGCGAGCTTCTCGTGCTACTTCAAGGGCGGTAAGAACGTTGTTTCTTTTGGCCATGGATATTTGAGATGGATTGGCTTTTCCTTTGTCTGCAAGCGCACCCAATCTCCAGGCCAATAATTGTGCCTTGGTAATCTCGGTAATCATTTCTGCCAGTTTCTTCTGTGTCAATTGAAATTGACCGATGGGTTTTCCGAACTGTTCTCTTTCCAGGGAGTACCTCAAAGCGGCATCATAACAGTCCAAAGCCGCTCCCACTGCACCCCAGGCAATGCCGTAACGCGCTTTTGAAAGACAGGAAAGAGGTCCTTTCAGCCCCCTGATCTCCGGGAAGACATTTTTCTTCGGTACGCGGACATCTTCAAAAACCAATTCTCCTGTAATGGAGGCTCGCAGGGACCATTTGCCGTGGATTTCAGGTGCTGAGAATCCTTTCATTCCTTTCTCTACGACAAGCCCTCTTATTTTTCCTTCTTCATCTTTGGCCCAGACAACAGCGATGTCAGCCACTGGAGAGTTGGTGATCCACATTTTGGCTCCATTGAGAATATAGGCATCGCCATCGTCCTTAATATTGGTGATCATATCGCTTGGATTGCTTCCGTGATCAGGTTCTGTCAGCCCGAAGCACCCAATGAATTCTCCACTACCCAATTTGGGCAGGTATTTTTTCTTTTGCTCTTCAGAGCCATAGCGAAATATGGGATACATGACCAGCGAGCCCTGGACGCTGGCCATGGAGCGCACGCCGCTATCGCCACGTTCGAGTTCTTGCATGATGATGCCATAGGCTGTTTCATCCATTCCGCCGCCTCCATATTCAGTAGGCAGGGATGGGCCAAAGGCACCTATTTCCGCTAGTCCTTTGAAGAGGTGCATCGGACACTCTGCTTTTTCTGCATATTCCTCTATGATGGGGCTTACTTCCTGTTTGACCCAGTCGCGCACGGCTTGTCGGGCCAATTTGTGCTCGTCAGAAAGCAATTCATCAATCTGGTAGTAATCGTGGTGCTGATATTTATCGACTCTGTTGGCCATTGTGGATATCCCTTTTAATTTTGTGCGAATTTAATTCTAATAGAGGTGGTGAACAATATTAATGAAAACAATTTCCAAACAGGGAAAGGGCAGTACTTGTTTTTAGAAAATGTCTTATTGTTTGGGGCGCATGGAGCCTATGCAGAGGAGGAAACCCTCGGGAACAGTTTTCTTATAGACATTAAGGTATATGGCGACTTTAGCAAAGCCATTGTCAGTGACCAATTAGCCTCTACTATAGATTACGAACAAGTTTTCGAAATTCTGAAAGAGGAAGTGGGGAGGCCCGTCCATCTTTTGGAACATTTGAGCGCTAACATAATTGAACGCTTGCGGACTATATCCCTCGTAGAAGGCTGTGAGCTATGGTTGCGCAAAAACAATCCTCCGCTGGACGGCCAGGTGGGCAATAGTGGGTTTTATTGGCGAGAATTTTTCTAATCTTAAGATGGTCTTAACAGACTAACCGGACTGCTGTGCGTTACATTCTTTACGCACTAATGTGTTTCATTTATAAATATTCACTAATTTTGACAACAAGTATGCATAGCAGAAGAATTACAAAAGGATGGTTTTATCGAATAGTGGTCGTATTGGGAATGGCTTTTGTGACATTCTCTTGTGACCCTAAAGCCATCAATGCTGTAGTAGATGACATTCTTTCTGAAACAAGCAGTCCCAGTAAGACGAGAATTGCCCAGGGGTTGAAAGAGGCACTGACTAACGGAATTTCACGGGGTACTGCTGTGCTATCTAAGGTAGACGGCTATTACGAAAGTCCTTACAAGATTTTTTTGCCGGAAGAAGCACAAAAGGTGGTGGATAAGTTGAAGCTGGTCCCCGGGTTTTCAAACGTGGAACAGGAGATCACCAAGAAAATAAATCGTGCGGCTGAGGATGCGGCCAAAAAGGCCAAGCCTATTTTTGTAGATGCCATACGCAGCATGACTTTTGAGGATGTTATGGGAATACTCAAAGGGAATAATACTGCTGCTACGAAATACCTGGAAAGAAAAACTTCTGGTAAGTTATACAGCGAATTCAATCCGGTCATCGTTACTTCTTTGAACAAATACAACGCACTGGATTATTGGGAAGATGCAGTGAACACCTACAATAAGATCCCCCTTGTTGAAAAAATGAATCCAAATTTAGACGATTACATCACCAATCGCGCACTTGACGGACTGTTCAAAATGATTGAAAAGGAGGAAACGGCCATAAGAACAAATGTAAAAAGCAGAACATCAGAACTCTTGAGAGAGGTATTTGCTCTCCAGGATTGACAAAGGCACATAGAAGCTCCCTCTTTTGAGGATGCTGCGACAGGTGGAATCCATTTTTGGGTTCCGCCTTTTTTTATGGCCAATTGATATTTCATTTGCCCATTGCTCAGAAGCAGTGCATGCTCATTCATTACTTCCAGTATGGATAGTGGGCAGTTTACAAAGCGTTTAAACAGTTTTCTTTAACTCAGACAAAAGATGTGCTTATCTCATGGTGGCTTTTTTGCTACATGGATAGGCAGAAAATAGATGACTTTACGATAGTCGTGAAGAAGAATTTCGGCGTTTGTGCGGGATAGGTATGGTTGAAAAGGG
>DATFJT010000064.1:0-3356 GCA_035269065.1 Saprospiraceae bacterium
CATTTCTGGTTGAACGCAGGGAAATCTATGTTTCCAAATTTGTCAGATCAGCTCTTTTCATGCAACGGATTCCAGGGACAGCGCGTCTTCATATTTCCTGAAAAAAGATTGGTCGTTGTGAGAATGGGTCTGTCTGAGGACTGGAATATTGAAGAATTGCTTCTTAGAATACTGAAAGCCATACCTGTTGAGCCAACCCCTGACCAAGCCAAATAAAATGCCTGAAAAAAACGTCTTCTCGTGGTTGTCACAGGGGCCTTCCAGGATAGACCGGCTGCAAATCCTATCCTGCCCCGTTGGCCCGATCGCCATTAAACGAGACGATCTGATCCACTGTGTGGTTTCAGGTAATAAGTGGCGCAAACTCAAATACAATTTAAAGAAGTTCAATAGTGAGGGACTGATCAGTTTTGGTGGTGCGTTTTCCAATCATTTACACGCGTTGGCTTATGCCTGCCATAAGCAATCTATTCCATTGAAAGCCATCGTTCGGGGAAAATCATCCTATTTAGACAACCCCACGCTGAAAGCTATCAAAGAATGGGGGGCAGATGTGATTTTTGTTGATAGGCCGACCTACAGAAAAAGATACGATGCGAGATACCTGCAAGGGTTGGAAAGCCAATATCCCGGGTTTCAAATAATTCCGGAAGGGGGAAGCAATGAGAGCGCCCTCGAAGGAGTCCAGGAATTGGGCAAAGAAATAATGGAACAGTTCCCGTCTTTAAAAAACCTCGTTCTACCCGTCGGTTCAGGTGGAACCATGGCTGGGTTAATCCGCTCTTTGCCGCAAGAGGTTCAAATCATCGGTATCAGTGTTGGCAAAGAGGATTACCTTGAAAAAATGATTGGTCAATGGCTCAAGCGCGAAAGAAACTCCAATTGGGTATTGGAAAGACGTTTTCATTACGGAGGATTTGGCCGCTGTCCCCAAGCGCTCAGAAAATTCATGCACGATATGCACTGTGCGCATTCACTCCCGTTGGATGTGGTATACAATGCCAAGGGCTTCTATGCCTTCTTGGAGCTTCTCCTGGAGGAAAAAATCAAACCGGATGAAAGTCTATACCTCCATACCGGCGGTCTGCAGGGGAATCGTGCTTACCAATACCTCTATCCTGGCACCTTGAAATGGATCAACGATTGAGACGCTGTCCGTCCTTGTATTCCACTATGAAGGCTCCGGGGAAACCTGATTTTTTAGCACTGCGACCGATGTCTTCTGCATCTGATCGACTTCGATAAGTTCCGAGTAATACGCGTGTCATCCCTTTAGAGGCCAAAAACTCTGTATCGAGGTTCCCTAGATAACGGACCTTGTCGAAAGCTGAGTTATTGGGATTGAAATCACCCACAGAGCATATCTGCACCTTGTAGTAAATTCCGCTCATCTCACCTCCCTCTGTTTTACGTTCAGTCACCTTGTTTTCCGTTTGACCTGAAGGCTGCTCATCTTGCTCACTTTTAATAACCGCTACCTTTTTTGCGTCTACGGGCTGAGCATCTACGATTTTTCCCTTGCCAGGTTCAGGGGATGGATTTGACTCCGCCTTCGGACTGGCAATTCTCACGGTTTTGTTATCAACAGGTACAATTTCCTGCTTCTTTCTTGTTTCACTCACCCTCTGCTTTTGCGCAGGATTAGCCATTGGTGCATTTTCATCTGCTTGTATTGGCTGTTTTTGATCAATGCTGGCTTTCTGTTGAACAGCCTGCTCTTGAGCTTGAGCAGTTTGATCAGTTTCTGCCACGCTCACCGGCGGTTCCGACTTAGGGCCCCGGTCGCTTGAGGCTACTCCGGACACAATAATGATATCCTGTTCCATTGCCACTGAATTGGCGATTGAAGAGGCATTCAAGGTCATTTCAGTTGATAAATATCCCTGTTTCTCCACCAACAGCTTATATGATGTCTGAGGTTTAAGAATAAACCGATAAGCACCATCTTTAGACTCCAACTTATTCACCATTTGAAATCCAGATCCTTCTTTTTGTAGTAGAAGCACGGTAACATTCTCCACCACATTCTCCTGGCTTTCATCCAGTACTTGACCAGTGAGCACTACATCCTTTACCTCGCTCGTAATTTCAAAACTGAAAATATCCAAATGTGTAGTATTGTTCTCACCCTGGTGTTTGCGATTGGACACCAGGTATCCTGTATTCCCGCTGCTATTCGTTCGGTATTGAAAATCCTCAGCCGCAGAATTGAAAGGCAAACCTGCATTTTCAGCATTTTCCCAGAAAGCCTCAGAGCCCTTTGACCTGAAAATATCATATCCCCCCATACTGACACGGCCATTCGAACTGAAATATAAATTGCCTTCTCTTGCGGAGTAAAATGGTGCTATTTCGTCTCCTGCGCTATTGATATTCTTACCCAAATTGGTCGGGAAGGTGTATTCAGATATATCGCTGGTCAAATCCCGTACTATGTACCACAAGTCTTTACCGCCATGTCCACCGGATCGGTTACTGGAAAAATAAATAATCTCTTTCTGATCCAGGTAAACCACGTAGGGGTGCGCATTGGAAGTGCCGCTGACATTGATGTAGTCTTTCATTCTGATAGGCTCAGTCCAACTGTCCTCTTCACGCACAATATAGTACAGGGCACAATTTTTCTCTCCCGTCAAACCGTTGCCCTGATCTTCGCACTGATTGAAATAAAATCGCTTGAAATCCGGAGAAAATGCCCCGTTGTTCACACTTAAATTTTCCATGTTTGGGAATAGTGGAGGCACCATACCCTTAGACCATCCGTCCTCTTTCTTCTCCGAGCGGTAAAATTTAGTATTGCCCGTGATATCCGAATTGTAATACAAAACTGATTGGTCGAATGGAATGGGGTTTGTTTCATGTCCCGGACTGTTCACGGCATCACTAAGCGCTTCCAATTTAAGGCCACTGGTATTGCCTGTCTGCAAAAGTTGGATACCCAATTCACAACCCCGAATTTCTGATTGTACCTGCTGCTCTACTTCTCTCTTATCGTCTTCGTCATAATCGTACAGATAATCAAGAAAAAGTTTATTTGCCCGCGTGTAATCCCCCGTTTGCTTAAGCATAGTAGCCAGTCGCAACTCGGCATCGGGGTATTTTTTCTCATCCAGCAATTGCTCGTAAGCAGACGCTGCATTTTCATAATCCATGGCTTTTTCATAGGCTTCACCCGCCATGAATATCCATTCTTCTTTTTTCTTCTTGTCTTCCCAGGCAGAATTGAAGTGTTCTGCGGCCTCAAGGTAAGCTCCTCTTTCCATGAGCTGTTCCCCCAATTCGACATGTTCTTTGGGCTTTAAATCCTGTGCTGTCAATCCAAAAAAGGAAAAGAAGACCACTACGACTGTACAATA
>DATFJT010000065.1:0-2788 GCA_035269065.1 Saprospiraceae bacterium
AACCCATTCAAAATATCCAAAATAGCCCACTAAAAGAACTATGGCAGGTAGAATAGAGCGTAATGAATGGCGAATAAATAGACCGACTTTTTTTTCCGCACAGATGAATAGTGCCACTTGCCCCATAGCAGTAATAAAAATGGCCGGTAAACCCTTGGTAAGAAAGGCCAGTGCCCCGAAAAGGTAAGCCAAGGCAAGAGTGAATAACAGTGGTTTCCTTAAGTACTTTGAGAAAAGCGTGAACTGAACGAATAATAACAATGCAAATAAACCGTCAATCTCACCAGTGTAAATGGTCTGGTAAAACATTAAATCAGGACTCAACATGAAAATGAACAAGCTATAAATGGCCCATTGCCTGGAGCGACTTTTTAATAGCCTGAACAAGAGTAAACCCATAAGTAAATAGGCTATAAATGAAGTTAGACGATAGGAAATCAATCCCGAACCCAAACTCTGAATAGAAAGAAAATTGAAAATATGATGTACAGGCGGTTTATTGAAGTACAACTGTCCATAATGACGCATGATCAGAGGATCACCTTCTTGAACGCTTTCAACAGCCAAATAAGCGCGTCTTGGTTCTTCACCTCCTAAAGGAACTTCTAGTATGCCATAAATGCTACAAAGTAGATAGGCGGCAATTATAAATATGAATGTTCTATTCTGTTGCATGGGCATAAAAAAAGCCTGAACATCGTTCAGGCCAAATTCTTTATTCACAAATGATATACCTTAATATCACCTGCATTATTCAGAAAAATAAGATTCAAGAGATTCCCCTGAACGCACTTGATTTAATCGGTCCGTAAAAGTTTGTGAAAGTTCTAAATCGCCTTTCTTGGCGTAGATTTCCTTTAATGCTATAAGCGTATTGACATCATTGGGTTCTTTCTTTTCAGACTTTTTAAACCATGGTAAGGCTTTATCAAAATTACCCAATACTTTTTTGTTCAATGTCTCGTATTTCTTAAGACCCTCTTTGGAGTAATCATTCTCCAATTCCTGCATTTGCTTCGATATTTCTGCCGCTTTATTGTAATACAATGCACCCACACTATAATAAGCATCGTTTAGCTCAGGATCTATTTCTATAGCATTCTCATACTTTTGGATTGCTTTATTGAAATAATCGTCACCTTTTTCCTTGTTGCCCTGCTCAACTGCTTTTTGATACAAACGGTCATAAACGTTACCTAAGGTAATGTGCAGAGAAGCATTTTGAGGATCTTTTTCTATACCCAGCTTCAATTTATCCTCCAAAGATTCAATATTTCCTTCCTTGAGATAGTAATTGATTTCTGCATAGAGAAGATTGGTACTGTCAGGATACATTTGTCTACCTTCCTCAAGGTATTTGATAGCCTCTTCTGGATTGGATTCGGAATTGATCCTGTAAAGTCCTTCATAAACCTCTGCGGTTTTGAAACCTGAATTCAGCAATTCTTTGTAAAGCTCATTGGCCTTATCATTCTTACCTGACAATTGTGCTGCGAGAGCAGTATAATATTTCTGATTTTGAAGATCTTCATCCTTTGCCAGGTAGGCATCCCCTTTTCCATTATTTGACAAGGTATTTTTGATTTCAAGCGTATTAAGGAATGCATTATAGGCCTTGTCAAAATCTTGTTCCTGGAATGCACGAATTCCGGTATTTGACAAGTTAACCGCTGCTATAATCATAGCATCCAGAACATCTTTTTCCTTCCAACCTTTATCGGCAAGTTCAAGTGCACCTTTTAAGGATTCGAATGACTTAAAAGGCAATTCCGGATCGGAAAGCTGATAATTGGGATCTGATAAAAGTTTGGCGTTTTCTCTGGCAAAAACTTCCGCAAAGATTTTACCACGGTAAAATTGGGCATCAAAATCATTTGTGGCCTCATTTGATTCTTCGAAAGCTTGTTGGACTAAATCCCTGGCTTCCATTAAATCTTTTTCGTTATTATTTTGATCGAGGTAATAAGTGTTCAGCGCTCTTTTTGCTTTTTTCACCAGCTTACCATAGTCTTGAGCTACTGCAAAGGAGGCGGTTGTGATCATCAATACTGCTAGAGCAATTACGTTTTTCATATGTAACATAGATTTTTTTAAATACTAAAGAATAAAAGCGGATTTGAATTCATAAAATCTGTTAAAACTTTATTAATCTATTCCTCTTCATCCGCATTGTCTTCATTTCTAACCACTGCAACATCTGCAATCTCATCATCTTTTTGCAAGTTTATCAGGCGAACTCCCTGGGTAGCTCTGCCCATCACACGCATGTCAGAAACAGGCATTCTGATAACAATGCCATTAAGACTGGTAATCATGAGGTCAAAGTCGTCTCTTACAGCTTTCAAAGCAATTAATTGCCCTGTTTTTGTAGAAATTTGTAGTGTTTTAACACCTTTACCGCCTCTTTTTGTTTTGCGATACTCCTGTTTCAGGGATCGCTTACCCATTCCTTTTTCAGAAACTACAAGAAGATGAAAGTCATCATCATTTTCTTCAAAGACCACCATGCCAATGACTTCATCGGTGTCATCATCTAGACTCATACCTCTTACACCTGCTGCAGTGCGACCCATAGAACGGACATCTCCTACATCGAAACGTATGGCTCTTCCATTTTTATTGGCCATGACCACTTCGCTTTTATCAGAGGTGAGTTTGGCAATCAGCAATTCATCATTCTCTCTGATATTAATCGCGATAATACCATTACTTCTCGGTCTGCTAAACGCCTCAAGTGGCGTTCTTTTAACCAATCCTTTCTTGGTGGCAAAAAGAATGTATTCGTTTT
>DATFJT010000066.1:0-3035 GCA_035269065.1 Saprospiraceae bacterium
AAACTGCCTGTTTGGGGTGGATATCAACCCCAACTCCGTAAAGATTTGTCGTCTGCGGCTGTGGATCGAATTGCTGAAGCAGGCCTACTATAAAAACGAGACTGAGCTAGAGACCTTGCCCAACATTGACATCAATATTAAGTGCGGGAACTCGTTGGTGAGTCGGTTTGACATCGATGCCAATCTGGGGCAGGCGTTGCGCAAAAGCAAATGGTCGATCGATAGTTATCGGGCGGCGGTGGCCACCTATCGCAATGCGCAGAATAAGGAAGAAAAGCGTAAGATGCAGACCCTGATCCGCGACATCAAGAGCGATTTTCGCAGTGAGATATCCAGCAACGATCCGAAAGTGAAGCGCCTAAAGAAACTGAGCGGGCAGCTGTTGCAAATGACCACACAGGGACAACTGTTTGAGAAGAGCAAAAAAGAAAAAGCCGCCTGGAAGAAAAAGGTAAAGACATTAACGAAGAAAACCGAAAAATTAGAAGCTGAGATCGAAGAAATCAAGGCTAATAAGATTTATGAGAACGCCTTTGAATGGCGTTTTGAGTTTCCCGAGGTGTTGAATGCCGAAGGTGATTTTGTGGGTTTTGATGTGGTGATTGGGAATCCGCCGTATGCAGTACTTGAGAAAAAAAGAAACACAAAATTAGAGCCATACAGAGATATTTTAGAATATTCTAACGAAAACAATAGGTATGCCCATGTATCTGGAGGAAAGCAAAATTTATATAGACTTTTCTTAAAACTAGCTTATGACCTTGCAAAAATCAAAGGTAGCTTTGGGTTCATAATCCCACTTACATTTATTGGAGATAACAGCTTGCACAAAACTCGGATGTTCGTCCTAAATAACTTTACATTCCTTCGATTACATTGTTTCCCTCAAAAAGACATTCCTTCAAGAAGAGTTTTTGAGGATGCTAAACAATCAACACTTGTTATATTAGGAAACATAAACAAACCGAGAAGCAATGATAAAGGTCAATTGTTTAAGGTATATACTTACCCATATAACTCATTTTTAGATGAGCATAAGGTATATGAAGCAAGTATATCAGAAATTGAGAAATTTGATCCGCACCGGAATTCAATCCCAATAGTATCTGAAAAAGAATGGAGAATTCTTCAAAAAATACATAATGCCCCAGCTATAAGATCGATCTCTGAAATCAAAGTCAATAGAGGTGAAATAAATCAAACAATTTACAGGGAATATATTTCTACAGATAGCGAATTGTCTACTTTAGTGAAAGGGGTTGAAGTAGGAAAGTACGTAATTAACATTAACCTAAGTCAAGGCTTTCGAGAATTCTTTGATGAGAAAGCTTACGAAGATAATGGAAAGAAAAATAAACTGAAAGGTAAACGAAGGATAGCAACTCAAAGGATAACTGGCGTTGATGAAAAATTAAGAATAGTGGCAATGATTTTTGAGCCACCCGCCTATTTTGCAGATTCCACTAATTCCATATACACCGAAGGGAAGTTCAGTTTAGAGTATATATTAGGTTTGTTCAATTCTAAACTGTTCCAATGGAGATTTAAGAAAACCTCAAGTAATAACAACGTAAGTACTACAGAATTAGAATCTTTGCCCTTTAATTTCGAAAGTGAAAATGGTGCAAAAATAACAAATCTTGTAACTAAAGTTATCTCCCTCAAAAAGCAAGACCCATCCGCGGACACTTCGGCCTTAGAGGCGGAGATTGATGGTTTGGTGTATGATTTGTATGGATTGACGGATGAGGAGGTGGGAGTTGTGGAGGGGGCGGGGTGATTTGGTAAACTCTCCTAAAGAGATATATTATTTTATATTTCTTTAAAAAACCACAAGGTTGAGCCTTTTTACTGCTCAAACCCAAATTATATGACATTTTGGCAGATTTCTCTTATGTCACATTTTGGAGAAATTCCAAAAAACCAGCTAAAAAGGCCTAAAATCGGAGTCTGGCATACTTATTGATAATTTATGTTATATGTGTATTTATATGAAAGCCATATACAAACATATATCATTTTTCATCTTTAATCGATATGCCATGACTAAAAAAACAGTGCCCGTAAAACCTCACAAAAGATGGAAGCCGAAGGGGTGATGTTTACAAGTGAATTTCATTTGTCAAAAAATACAAACTATGAGTTGTTTTTATATTCATAAGTACCTACCATCTGATCCAAAAGATATGATTGATGGACCTAGAATTGCCGAAGTGCCTAATCCCTATTTAGAGTTGCCGCCTGATAAAGGGGAAGGACCATATCAATCACTAAGTCAACTTAAAAAAAAGTCAATTATTTATAAGGAATTGAAACGAAAAGATCCCAAAAGAGCAGAAAGCATTGCTAAAAAACGGTTTATTGTTAGAGCCCATGAAGTAATCTTTTTTCCTACAGAGTTAGATAAAACTTTTAGAATGATGATCTACAGAATATTGACCCACTCGACAAATGGAAAGGTTAACAGCAAGGGTGTCAGAGGTATTCATTTTTATGATCCAGAAAAGGTTAATATCACAAAGATGTTGAGGTTCGATAAAAAAACTGGAGTCTTTGAGGCTGAAATCGAAGTGCTTAACTTAAACACGGGTGAGTATATTAAAAAAGAAAACAAATCTTCTTTTTTTCCACAAACTTGGAGTAAGCAGCGGTTAATTATTGAATGCTACCAGGCTTATAGGAGTATGGCCCAAATTAATGATCAAGTATATCGTGGGACCACATGTTCAGGTATTGTTTTAGAATTTCTTTATAGCAACAGAGGTAAGTTTGCTTCCGTTTACCCAGTACTAGAACCTGATAAAGAATAGTTGAGCTAGCTTAAAATTATGAATTTCTATAATAGGAAAAAATGGAAAGACTTTAGAGAAAATGTGATTGAATCCGATGGATTTAAATGCACAGTATGTGGCAGAGGTCAGGATGAGGCAGTACTACAAGTCCACCATAAAGTTTATCACGAAGGCAAATTGCCTTGGCAGTATGGAACAAAGCACTTGACAACTCTTTGTAAAGAGTGCCACGCTGCAGAACAC
>DATFJT010000067.1:0-8175 GCA_035269065.1 Saprospiraceae bacterium
ATAGAGTAGAATATGTCCCCGAATGGAGCATGAGAACCGGACTGAAGCTCAAAACGGGAGCTTTTTCTTTAAACTACATGTATTCCTGGACAGGTGACCAGTACAGTGATGCCACCAACGCTGAATATGTAGTCGACGCCACCAGGGGGATTATTCCTTCTTACCAAGTACACGATTTGGGCCTGTCGTACAATCATAAGCTGGCCAACATTGAAATACAAGTCAATAATTTGATGGATGCAAGCTACTTTACAAGAAGGGCCACGGCTTATCCGGGTCCCGGGATTATTCCCGCTCAGGCCCGTTCTGTATTTCTTACCCTAGAGATAAAGCTGGAACAATTTTTTAAATGAACCAAGTTGTCTTTTTTTAGAGTATCAAATGGCTTTTCTGATTAGAGAAACCTGGATCGAAACTCCGCAATGTCGAAAATGAGCTGATCAAAATATTTCTTGCGCTCTAGTCGATTCATTCCGGAAATACACATCGCGTTGTCTTTCATGATTTTAAGCATGTGCCTGAAGTGATTTACAAAAGCGACATCTCTCATTTCGAGATAATGTGGTTCATCAAAACTTACGAAGGCGATGGACTCTTCTTTTGACTCCAATAAAAAACTTTCACTCAATGTTTTGACATTTACGAGAAAGACCTGGTGTCCAACAGAACCTTCAGCACTTCTCATTTCCAGCTCTTGAACTGCGGATTTCAGCTCTTCCAGGAGCAGATTCAAGTCGAAAGCCTTTTCTTTTTGGAGAATAGGTAGATAGTAAGCTAATTCTGTAAGTGTTTTTTGGATGATATTTCCCTGGTAGAATTCACAGATGCTGTGTCGACGCGTGAATTCTGTAATAAAACGTGTTTGTTCGTGTATCGAATTATTGTTTAATAGTTGAGAAAAACGATAGGTGTCGCTCAGACCCCGGGACATCCAGGTGCTGTTTCCCCAGTGATAAAACTTGAAAGCCGATAAGTATGGGTAAGAAAAAAGGAGGAATGGAGGCAATTCCTGCATAATCAGCGTCATATGTACATCAGACTTTGAAGAAGCCCGATTGAGATACTCCGCCACGTCTTTTAGGTATTCAATAGGTTTCCTGTTTTGCCCATTGAGCACACCATACCTACAGGCAAAAATGGATTGATCACCTTCAGGGCGAATTAAAAAATGAAGATTCCAATGCTTGGCCAGCAGCTCAAGCTCTTCGAGAGTAAAAGGCGTTTTGCCTGACATCCTGTTGTATACCGCCGGTTGAGAAAGATGGAGCAACTCTGAAATTTCATAAACGGCATGGCTCTTGGTGCGAAAATGTGGTTTGAGCACCTGCCAAATTTGTTGACTAGTCATAAAAGTGGGTTTTCATTCTTACATGATTTCTAAAAATTATAGAAAAGGAGAAAGCTTTTCTAAAAATTATAGAAAAAAAGATGTTTTGGGGCAACTATCCAAATATATATTATAAATAAAACTGCGGATGCGCACGAATATTATTATAATCGATCGGCAGTCCATGCTATCTTTGTATTGACGGAGGCAAACCGTTGATGGCCTCAAATGTCAAAAACCCAAAATTAAAGCCGGACAGAATTCATCTCGATTCTGTCCTTTTTTGTTTTAAACATTGTTCAGCGGTTTTTAGACTAGCTGTAGCAGTTTTAAATAATGGTAAAATAAAGGGCAATTTTCAGTACGCGGTATGAATTAGGGGTATTTTGAAGCAGCTTGAGACTTACTTGACAGCTAGAGTGGGTTTGATTTACATTTAATTAATTGCTCTACGGGTTTTTAATCAGTTAGGGGTTTTTGTGGCTGACATTTTTCCAGGTACAACCATTTCTCACCGTTATAGAAAAGGTCAATAGTGTTTCCAGCCCTGTGCTGTGACATCATGCAGGTTGTCTTTCATTGTGCGTAGCTTGACCCCGTCCTTTTTGTTTTTCATTTCTCCAATGACGGAAATATCGGTCATATAAGCCAGTTTTTCCTGGTCACCTGGATCTATAGTGAATAGCAACTCGTAATCCTCTCCTCCACTGAGTGCACAGGTGACGGGATCCAGCTGAAACTCAAGTGCCATCATCTGGGCCTCCTGGCGAATGAAAATATCATTTTCCCTTATTTCTGCTCCCAAACCGGATTGGTGACAGATGTGCAATAAATCTGATGCGAGACCATCGGATACATCAATCATGGCCGTGGGCAGGAAATCCAGCTTTTCAAAAAACGCAGGAATGTCTTTCCTGGCTTCCGGTTTCAATTGCCTTTCTATGAGGTAAGGATATTTTTCCAGGTCGGGCTGCACACCGGGGTTTTCCATGAAGATGCGCTTTTCGCGCTCCAGGATTTGCAAGCCAAGATAGGCTGCACCCAAATCGCCACTCAGGCAAATGAGGTCCCCTTCTTTGGCAGTGCTTCTCATAACGACCTTATCCTTGGCAGCAGTCCCGTAGGCAGCAATGCTTATGATGAGACCTTTATGTGAGGCTGAGATGTCTCCCCCGACGAGATCCACACTGTATTGACTACAAGCCAGTTTGATACCCTCGTATATTTCATCAAAAGCCTCCACCGGAAATCGACTGGACGCTGCAATGGCCACTGTAATGCGCTCCGGCACACCATTCATGGCATAAATGTCAGAAACATTGACCACGACCGATTTATAACCAAGATGTTTTAAAGGGCTGTAAGAAAGGTCAAAATGAATACCTTCGACAAGAATGTCACTGGCCAACAGACCTACCCTATCAGAGACACATGCGAAAACTGCAGCGTCATCCCCTACTCCTTTGATGTTGGTTTTTTGTGTCGGTTGTATGTCTTTAGTCAGGTGATCAATCAAACCGAACTCGCCCAAATCAGAGACCGGGGTAAAATTTTTCTTTTCAGCCATAAAACAGCGTTAGTAATGGAGGTTTTATTTGTCCTCTTTGATTTCCTCGTAATCTATGTATTCACCTCCCTTGCTGTGGGAAATGTCCTCTCCTGAATTAGGTTTCTTTTCTCCTGATTTAGGAGCGGGAGAAAGGCGTTTATACACGAAATAGGCAATGATGCCGATGAGTAAATATTTTAAAAGAAACAAATTGCAATCCTTTGAAGGTCAAAAAATAGAACAGTAATATACTTGAAAGGCTTATAAAACGCTATATAAGGAGCAATTTATTACATTTGTTTGGTTTAATTCACACAAATCAGCTCCATGAGTTTTAAAAAATCTGTCAACATTGCAGGTTGGGTCGTTTTCGCGTTAAGTTTCGTGGTTTATATCCTGTCTGCCGAGAGATCCGGTAGTCTATGGGACTGCGGCGAATTCATCGCCGGGGCCTACAAATTACAAGTGGTTCACCCTCCGGGAGCGCCATTTTTTATTTTAGTAGGGCGACTTTTTACTTATGTCGCTGAGCTGATTTCTGATGATCCCAGCGACATTGCATTTGCGGTCAACCTGATGAGTGGCATGTGTACAGCTTTTATGGCCATGTTTGTCACCTGGATCGCCATGCTCCTGGGAAAAATGACACTCGTTGGAAGAGCAGCCCTTGACAACAAGGCACAGTTAATGGCTTTGGTTTTTGCCGGACTGACTGCCGGTTTCACCTCTGCCTTTGCCTCTTCTATCTGGTTTTCAGCAGTAGAAGGTGAGGTTTATGCCATGAGTACATTTTTTACTGCATTGGTGACCTGGCTGATCGTCAAATGGTATCATTTGCCAAAAGACGTCAGCAATGAGCGCTATCTCGTGTTGGCCATTTATTTCATGGGGCTTTCCATAGGGGTACATTTGCTTAGTTTGTTGACTCTACCGGTATTGTTTTTGTTTTACTACCTCAAGAAACGCGAAAACCCTACCTGGAAAGGCATGCTTATTTATGGATTTGCAGGTGTGGTCATGATCGGTATTATACAAAAATTCATTATTGCAGGGGTCCCGTTTGTGTGGGCCAAGTTGGAATTACTGATGGTCAACACCTTTGGCCTGCCTGTTAACAGTGGGGTGATACCGCTCATTATTATTTTTGCCGGGGCCTCCGCAATTGGATTATACTATGCCCATAAAATCCAAAGCCTCAAGTTGCAGAACCTGATGATGGCGCTCTCCCTCATAGTCATCAGTTACATGTCTTTCGGAGTGGTGGTTGTTCGCGCCAATGCCAATACCCCAATCAATATGAATGAACCGAGCGATGCCTTTAGAATTCTACCTTATCTCAACAGGGAACAATACGGAGAACGACCGCTGCTCTACGGGCCCAACTACGAGGCAAGGCCGTATAAAACAGAAACAGAAGAAAGATATGGTTTGGTAGGAGATGAATACGAGATTGTAGACCGAAAGGTAACTCCGCTCTACCGAGATAAAGACAAAATGCTTTTCCCAAGATTGGGACATAATACTTTAAACCGTCCTACACTTTATAAAATGTGGCTGGATAAGCGTCAGGGTGAAGAACCTACAGGAATGGACAATCTATACTTTTTCTTCAGGTACCAGATTGATTTCATGTATGTCCGCTATTTTTTCTGGAATTTTGTGGGAAGGCAGAATGGTGCCCAGGGTTATTATGACTGGGACAGTAGTTCCGGGAATTGGATGTCTGGCATCAAATTTATCGATGAGTGGCATCTCCATAATCTTGACGAGGAACCTGAGTTTATGAAAAACGCTCAGGGGCGCAACCATTACTATTTCATTCCTTTGCTTTTTGGCATTCTGGGAATGATCTATCATTATAAAAAAAGGAAGAATGACTTTCTTGGCTTGCTTTCTCTTTTCATTATCACAGGATTGGGAATTATCGTGTATTCCAATCAGCCACCGAGTGAACCTCGGGAGAGAGATTACGTGCTCGCAGCTTCCTTTTTCACATTTGCCATTTGGGTGGGCATGGGAGCCCTTTATATTTTTGAGCAACTTAAGAACAGAATAGGCAATGCACAGACGGCCTCCTTTATTTGTGGAATAACCCTCCTTGCCCCTATTTTGATGTTGTCTGAGAACTTTGATGACCATTCACGCAGGCACCTGAGTGGAGCCGTGGATTATGCCAATAATTTTCTTGAAAGCTGTGATGAGAATGCGATCATATTTACCTACGGAGACAATGACACCTATCCGCTTTGGTATGCCCAGGAAGTTGAAGGTATTCGAACAGATGTGCGTGTGGTTAACTTATCCTTATTGCAAGTGGATTGGTACATCAACCAGTTACGAAGAAAGGTGAATGACTCACCACCAATTAAAATGAGTATTTCTCCTGAGGCCATACGTGGTTATCGAAGAAATCAAATACCTATTGTTCCAAAAGATCAATACATCCCGCTGGATAAAGCAGTACAGTTCGTAGGAGAAGACCATCCGACGCCACTCGCGCAGGGAGTGGAAGTAGAAAGCGTTTTTCCTTCTCGGAGAATGTTCATTCCGATTGACAAGCAAGAGGTTATTCGCAAAGGCATAGTAGATATTGCAGACACTGCTCGTCTTGTAGACCGTATCAACATCCAGCTGGAGGGCAGCTCTAAATTGAAAGATGAGATTACCATTTTGGACATCATAGCCAATAATTTTCCTGATCGTCCCATCTATTGGGCTGTCACGGTGCGTGAGAATAAGCTCATGGGATTGGGCGATTTTCTGGAAATGGAAGGTCTTGCCTTGAAACTAACCCCTTTGAAGAAGACGCGAAAGGATGGCTTTGAGAATTATAGTATTTACGGAAAGGGCACCATGGACGCTGAAAAAACCCTCCAAGTGGTGCGTGAGAAATGGAAGTGGGGAGGTTTTGACCAATACAACCTTTTTGTTGATGACAGCTTCGGACCAAGCGTACAAAGCATGCGCATGGTCATTACCCGTGCTGCCGAAAACTTCCTGATTAATGAAGAATATGAAAAGGCCCGTGAGATTATCAATATCTATTTTGATGCCTTTCCCAACATGAATTTCCCTTATGACCAGGGAACAGTACCGTTGATCATGAACTTGTTTGATGCTAATGGTAAGGAAGAGGGCAAGGAACACTTAAAGGTTTTAGCTGAGAATGCGTCGGAATACATTGAGTTCTTAAACAGCCTTTCGCCGGAAGAAATTGCCAATAGTTATTCGACGGAGAATGACATATACGCTAAGCGAATGAAGCAGCAGCTTCCAGCCATTGCAGCAAAATATGTTGGCGAGGATTTCGCCAAAGAAATTGAAGCTATTATTAACTCTTAACAGAAGTATGGTGACGATTTTTATAGGAAGCGATCACGCGGGCTACGAATACAAGGAATACATCATGAGGGCTCTTCTCGAAGAGGGCCATGATGTCAGGGACTTCGGGACCAAGGATGCCGCTTCAACAGATTATCCTGATTATGTGCACCCCCTGGCAAAGGCCATGGAGGCTGACCCCACTGCTGTCGGAATTGTCATCTGTGGCAGTGGTAACGGTGTAGCCATGACGGCCAATAAGCACCAGCATATACGTGCTGCACTTTGTTGGAATAAAGAACTCACGGCACTGGCACGTCAGCACAATAATGCCAACGTGATAGCGATTCCTGCGAGGTTTGTGAGCAAGGAGTTGGCCATGGGAATGGTAGAGGTATTTTTAAATGAGAAATTTGAAGGGGGGCGCCACGCAAGGAGAGTGGGTAAAATCGCCTGTTCATAAAAAATATAGCATGAGTAAGTATTTATTATCGTTAATCTGCCTGTGGGCAGTATCAGGCAGCTTTGTCTTCGGTCAGCAAAAAGGAGAACAAATAAAGAAAAAATTGGAGGAAGCAGGCTTTGTAAGTTTTCCTGTAACCATCAAGAACAACACCTTATCCCCGGAGCAGTTTGCATTGAAAAGCATTACAGGCCAACACCTGAAAGATCACCTAAGCATTATTGCCTCTGATGAAATGCAGGGTAGGGAAACGGCGACTCCGGGTCTCAAAAAAGCTGCACGCTATATATCCAAAGAGTTAGAGAATGCTGGTGTACAAACGACCCCCGGTCAGAAGGGATACTACCAGCAAGTACTTTTTAGCAAAACGAGCTGGAATAAAAATGAGATTTATGTCAACGGAGAGGAACAAAAGATGCTGAGAAACTTTTATGCCTTTGCTTCTTTTTGTGCGCCCATGCAAAAAAACTACTCCAGTATAAGTTTTGTGGGTTATGGCTTCGATAATGATTACATGAGTCATTATAGTGATAAGACTGTGTCCAGTATAGCGGTTGCTTTTGGTGGGGTGCCTCAAGACCCAGAAGGCAATGCCATTTATGATGATATGAAGCGGTCAGGTAGTGAATTCCTCATCAAGGCCAGGGCGGCCTATGAAAATGGATATGATGTATTGCTGATTATTGATGACAGTTTTAAAGAGAATGCAGCCAGGTTCAATCGATTTATTCTCAATCCGAGGTATGAAATGGTAGGACAAAACGAGGAAACATCGGCAGAAAGAGCCAGCATTGTGTTCATTTCACCGACCATGGCAGAAAATATCTTTGGTAAAAAGCTCAAAAAAGTCCTGAAGAGAAAAGAGCGTATTCTCAAAAAGAAAAAATTCAAGGCTTTTGATATTGATGCGGATCTGCGTATTTCATTTGATAAAAAAGAAGAGCGAGTCAAAAGCCAGAACATAGCCGGCTTCATAGAAGGTACTGACCCGGAGAAAAAGGATGAAGTGTTGGTCTTATCTGCACATTACGATCACCTGGGTAAGCGGGGATCAGATATTTACAATGGGGCCGACGACAATGGCTCCGGTACATCCGCCGTCCTGCAGATTGCCCAGACAATGAGTGCATACAAACAAGCTGGAGGCAAACTGGACAGAAGTCTGCAGATTTTGTTTTTTACAGGAGAGGAGAAAGGACTTCTCGGTAGCCAATACTACACCAGTAACCCCCTGGTTCCCCTTGAGAACATCATTGCGGACATCAATATAGATATGATAGGCAGAACTGATGCAGCCCACGAAGACAATGCCAATTATATATATGTCATTGGTTCAGATCGCCTCAGCATGGATTTGCATGAGGCCAATGAAAGAGTCAATGAGAAGCACATCGGCCTCGAGTTGGATTATACCTTCAATGACGACAACGATCCCAACCGTTTTTACTATCGCTCTGACCACTACAATTTTGCTAAGAACAACATCCCGGTCATTTTTTATTTCAGTGGAGTGCA
>DATFJT010000068.1:0-3794 GCA_035269065.1 Saprospiraceae bacterium
GGATTAGAGGCCTCCACCTTATCGAAGTTCTTGCTGTAAATGATGTGCGGATTGATATTGAAAGAATCGATGGCCCTCAAATTCTCATCTAACTGACGATACCGCAATTGAAAATAGCGGTTGTGATTCTGTAAACTATCTGACAGGTAAGTGACCTCGTAATTCTCCATAATCAAGGGACTGTCCTTGAATAGAAGTACATTTTTTCGAGTTTCTTCTTCACTCATACCAGCCACAAGGCCCCTTTGCAAGAAAGCGGCATTGGAAATAAATCTCTTTTTGCTGCCTGAAAATAGTATGCCTAGCAACATCAAGCCAAATCCAAAGTGGGAAAGCACAGATCCGTATTGTTTATCTCTTCTTCTGAGAAAGAAAAACAGATACTCAACATTGGAGACCATCGTAAATATTCCGGCAAACAGCAAAATACGGTAGGGCCAGTAGCTGAATTCGCCCTGCCAGGTAATCAACCCGGTCAAAAGCAGAGCAACCAATAAACTTGCCCCCAGATGTCGGAAAAATTTGGCGCTGTGTGTCTTCCAATTGTTCTCACGAAAACGCATCCATTGCGTAAAAGCACTGAGTAAACCTATCATGACGCCAATCCATATCTGATATTTATTGTAGTGCGCCACCGGATCAATAGGTGCAGTACGATGCAGATGCGTCCAGTCTGCTCCCACAATGGAGGCAGCGGCATCAACTATTTTATTGAACACAGGTATGGAGGTCGTGAAAATGATTAGTATACTCGAAAAAATGAGTACAAGAACCCCGATAAACAGCCAGAATTCTTTTGAAGCCACATGTTCTTCTCTTTCTATTTTAGGCATTTCGCCTTTGCGATAGATGGACAGACCTACCGCGGGTAATAGGGCAAGAGCTATGAGAATGATCAACTGCCACTCCAGGCCCATTTCTGTAAAGGCATGGACAGAAGTGTCACCCAAAACACCGGATCGGGTGAGAAACGTGCTGTACAAGATAAACACGAAAGATAAAATGCTCAGTATGTAGCTGGCAAAGACATTCCTGCGCGTCGTCATGCTGATAAGAATGGTATGTATGGCAGCCAATTGCAGGATCCAGGGCACCAAGGAACTGTTTTCTACCGGGTCCCAGGCCCAATACCCGCCGAAGGATAGTGCCTCATAAGCCCAGGCTGCACCCATCAGTATTCCCGTTCCGAAAATGCCAGCCGCCCAAAGCGTCCAGGGCAGAGCAACTTTCATCCAGCCCTTGTGGTCGCGGTTGATGAGACCAGATACAGCAAAACCAAACGGCAAGATGCCTGATGCAAAGCCCAAAAAGAGGGTAGGAGGGTGGATGACATTCCAATAATTCTGAAGGAGTGGATTGAGGCCCTGTCCCTTAATCAGGGAAACGTAATCTGCATTGGCAAATAAAGGAATGTCCATGGTGTCACGCAGCAACTGAAAGGGATTGATTCCGATGCGTACATCCGTTCCGGGAATATAAACTCCCAAAAGCATGGTAGCCAGAATGGCCTGAATACCCATGATGGAAAATAGTACCCCATTCCTGAATTTGGAACGATGCAGCAATAAAACCATCAATAGAACTGAGTGCCAAAACATCCACAACAGGAAGCTGCCTTCCTGGTCCTGCCAGAAACCTGAAAAAATGTATTTGAAGGGTAAAGTATCATTGGCCACCTTGTATGCGTAGTGGTATTCGTAATATCGATTGAGCACAACATAAAAAAGCATACCGATGGCGGCGAATGTGCTCAGAACATGAATCCATAAATAAGTGACGCCTATTTTATTCCATTCTGGTCTATTAATAGACTTGAAAAAGGAGAAGGCACCAAAAAGTGCTGCCACGAAACTCAGCGCAATAAGCGCATGACCTATTTGTCCGGGTAACAGATGTTCCCCTATGTATTGTATATCATCCATGTAGGTAAGCCTTTAGGACTCCTCTATTCCTTTGATTGCTACCTCTTCATCTTTGTATTTTGAAGGGCACTTCAGTAGTAAATCCGTGGCCAGAAATTCTTCTCCCTGCATTTTGCCGGTCATGACAATCTGCTCGGACAACTCAAAATCCTGGGGTTTTTCCTGCAGTAAAACGACCTTCCTTTCTTCTCCGGAATTGTCCTTTACAAAAAAGCTGAAATAATTGGGATCAACCTCGGGGTCGTAGACCATTTCCTTGTCTTTAACCAACTGACCAATCACCTTTACCTTATTGTCTGAGCGGTCGGCATCAGAAAAGTTGGAATAGGTACTGCTGTCCTTACTGGCACTTATGATGAGGAAGATGCCTGCGATGAGGGCCATACCCGCGATGACATAACTTCTTTTCATACAATCAATTTTAAAGGTAAAATTACAAAAGAATAACGTCTGTTTTGCAGGAGTGTTTTTCTAAAGCTTGTTGAAATGCTTGAGTTGTCTATTTGGATAGATTCTAAATAAAGGCATGGTGCATTTAAGCGCCTGTACGAAATGAATTTGGCTTATCGCGAGTAGCTTGAATTTGTTTCATTGACTTACCAGAACTATTATTACTTGGCTATATTGAGGACAAATAAATGGACGTATGCAAGCCCCGATACAATCTTCCAACGAAGCCGTTATTTTCCTTAAAGGTTTGGGATTGAAACGCAAGAACCAGTCCGTCCTGGAAGACATCGATTTGCGGATAGCCAGGGGGGAATTTGTATATCTTGTCGGTAAAACCGGGGCAGGAAAATCCAGTTTGTTGAAGGTGCTCTATCAGTCTTTGCCTTTCTCAGGCCAGACCGGACTTGTGGCAGGCTTCAACCTCGATCAGTTGCATCCAGGAAATCGACACTTGTTGCGCAGAAAATTGGGCATCGTATTCCAGGATTTTGTTTTGCTGGACGATCGCAATGTACGTGACAATCTTTTATTCTCACTGAAGGCTATGCGTGTGCGGCCAAAAGCGGAATGGAACAAGCGTATCCTGGAAGTATTGGAGGCAGTAGATTTAACCGGGATTGAGCATAAATATATGCATGAGTGCTCCGGGGGAGAGCGCCAACGCATCGTTATTGCGCGCGCCCTGCTCAACGATCCACCCCTCATTATTGCCGACGAGCCGACAGGGAATTTGGATCCGGATACCAGCGATGAAATCATAGAGTTATTGAGAAAGCTGTGTCGTGAGCAGGAAAAAGCGGTTTTACTGGCCACACATGATTACCGCATCATCCACAATTATCCGGCCCGGGTGCTTCGTTTGCATCATGGGCGTCTTCACGAGTAACTTAGGACCACAACTCCCGGTATTTTCCTTTGCTGTCATAGCGATCAGCCTGCTGCCTGGTGTCGAATTGATGCGGGCTCCCGTCAGGAGCCAATCCCGCAATGTACTGCCAGTTCCCCCAGTTAGAGGCGACGTCGTAGTCCTTTAGTTTGCTCTCAAAGTAGGCGGCACCCCACTGCCAGGGCATTTTCAGGTTGTGTACGAGATAGCTGGCGGCATTTTGTCTGCCGCGATTACTCATATACCCGCTGGCGTTGAGTTCGCGCATATTGGCATTTACGAAGTCATCCGCCGTGCGACCTTCGGCCCATTCATTGAAAAATGATTCTTTGTACTGGAGGGTGTCCTCCTCGTAGGCAGAACCTAGGTAAAGCTCAGTGCCTTTTTTCCTCTCCACCCATCTGAAGTATTCTCTCCAGAGCAATTCAAATTTCATCCAGTAGGTGGATTTATTGCTGTAGTGTTCCTCTTCGAACGTCTCCACCTCGTGATAGATTTGAATAGGCGATAAGTTGCCAATGGCGAGAAATGGTGAG
>DATFJT010000069.1:0-3445 GCA_035269065.1 Saprospiraceae bacterium
GCACTTTGGGGATGAGGAAATGCAGGATAGTGTGATTAGCTTTATTCGTACCCTATATGATAGGGTCAACTTACTTCAAGATCAAAAAATGAATGTGTGGTACAGCCAATATATCATTAATGAAATCATGCCAATAATTAACTCAAAAAGGTTGTATCAGGAATTAGATTTTCTGGCGTATGATAGTGATTTCCAGGAGGAGTATTTTTTGAATCTATTGGAAAAGATGCACGGTAGTGTCAAGAATAGTAATGTAGGAGATTTTCGGTTTAAATACCTGACAAGCGATAAGCAGGACGGAATTTTACCCGATTCAACCGTACGAGAATTGTTAGATATGATGAAGGACAGGGATGATATTTGGTACCCATTTGTAAAACTCAATTAAAGATTAAATGAAATTCTATTTTTCATCCCTTTTTCTGCTTGTATATGTAGGCATGGTAGCCCAAAGCTCCCAGCTCACGGTCACTACCTACCCCTTCCTTTCCACCTTCTTATTGTAGTTCTGCTTCTGATGGCGATCGAGGTAATTTTGGTAGAGTTCCTGATGCGATGCAGTAGGCAGATCGGAATGGCTATATTTTCCTTCTCTTAGTCTTTGCCTCTGCAATTCATATAAAGTGACCGCGCAGGCAACAGAAATATTGAGGCTTTGCACCATCCCATGCATCGGGATGACGAAGTTTTGATCTGCATAAGCCAGGGTTTCCTCAGTGATGCCGTCTTTTTCATTGCCGAAGATAAGGGCACAAGAGGAAGTGAAATCGCAATCGTACAAGCCGATGGAGTCGCTGTTGAGATGGGTGGCATAAATTTTATCGCAGTATTTTCTCACCTCTTTAAAACACGCAGCGCTGTCTGTGTAATAGCTAAGCTCCACCCATTTTCTAGAACCCGAAGCCGTGCGCTTGCCGACAGTGTAGTTCTTATGCTTTAAGGACTCATCAGTATTTAATAAAAAGATTCTCGAAATGCCTACAGCGTCACAAGTGCGCATGACTGCCGCTGAATTATGCATATCCGTTATGTTCTCCAAAATTATTGCTACATCGAGTTGCCTCCTGGCAGCTACACTTTTGAATTTTTCCTTTCTTTTTGCTGTCGGTTCTCGCATAGTCAAAGATTGAATACGAAAAGATAGCAATGATCAGGAAATGACAATGCTTTTCTTATTGGTAAAATGGAGTAATCCCTCTCTTCCCAGCTCCCGGCCGTAACCGGAGTCCTTGTTTCCGCCGAATGGCAGCCTTGGATCACTGGACACAATCTTGTTGATTGTGATGGCTCCGCTATGCAACTGAGTAGCCATTTGTTTGGCCTCTCCGAGGTCACCACTATAGATAGCCGTCCCCAGGGCGTACCGGCTGTCATTGGCAATTTGTACGGCGTGTTCGGCATCCCTGGCTTTGAAGAGGCTCAGGCAGGGACCAAAAATCTCTTCTCGCGCCGCCGGTGCGTTGTCGGGTATGTCCTCTAGAAATACCGGTTGAGCAAAATAGCCCTGTTCGGGCACCTCCATTGTAAGAATCTGTTTAGCTCCATAATCCAGGGTGCTCTGCACTTGCTTCTGGTATTTATCAAGCAGGTCTTTCCTTGCCTGAGGACCCAGGTCTGTTTTTTCGTCCATCGGATCACCCGTTTGCAGTTGTGAAAAACGATCCAATAAAAGAGGCTTCACCTTTTCGTACACCTCTTCTACCACGATAATGCGCTTGGCAGCGATACAGGTTTGGCCGCTGTTTTTCATCCGGGCATCTACCGCATCTTTGGCTGCCTTTTCCAAATCGGCAGAGGCACAAATGATAAAGGCATCTGATCCTCCGAGTTCTAAAGTGGTGGGTTTGATGTTTTTTCCGGCCTGTTCGGCTACAGCGGAGCCTGCCCGGTAGCTTCCGGTAACTGCCACACCTGCCACAGATCTGTGATCTATGATGTCCGGTATGTCTTCTACCTCAGCGAAAAGATTGATAAATAGATGATCCATGCCAGAGGCGTCCAGAAACAATTGCTCTATTAAGAGGGCGCATTCAGGCACATTGGGGGCATGCTTAAGCAAAGCGACATTCCCTGCCACCAGCGCCGGAAAGGCAAAGCGGAATACCTGCCAAAAGGGAAAATTCCAGGGCATGATGCCCAACACAGCTCCGATAGGATCGTATTGAATGTAACTTTCGCTGTACTCGGTCTTTACAATCTCTTTTTTCAGTAGTTGAGGCCCCTGATCAAGGAAGTACTCGCACAACCAGGCACATTTTTCTACTTCCGCTACAGCCTGCTTGTAGGGCTTTCCCATTTCGCGTACCATGGCAGCGGCCAAATCCTTTTTTCTGGCTTTAAGTACTTCCGGGACCTGCTCCAGGTGTTGAATACGCGTTTCTAGAGGCATGCCCGACCAAATCCGATAACTATTTGCGGATTGTTCCAATTTTTGGAGGATTTCTTCCCGGGACAGCGCCTTGTATTCCCGGTAGGTATCGAGGGTATAGGGGTTATGAGAAATAAATGAACTCATTCTAAAACTTTGTATTGCCAATCGGTAAATTTCAACAGCTTAACACCGTAGTTTTCCAATCGTTGAGGCTTTAGCGGGAGATTATTCGGTAGTGCTTCCTGACTTGAACCTCCCGGAAAGGCAAAATGGACCGCTTTTCCGTAGTATTTTACATCCTGGATACTTTCAATGAAAGGATTTCTTCGTATGAGCATTTCTGAAAAATACTGACCTACATCGGCGCCCACTGCATAAGCAAGCACTTCTTTGTGAGAAGGTACATTATGGTATTTGTCAAAGATGTGCTTTTCAATATCCTTTTCTACCCGGCGATCGTCTACATAACTTCCTGCACTGATGTGCACCTGTAATTTTTCAAGGTATTCCGGAGAAATAAGCTCAAAGCTTTTCCACTGCGGCATGCCAAAGACAAGAATTTCAGAATCCCTTTTGTCTATGCTCAGTTGCCTTAAAACATGGTAAACGAATGTTTCACTGCTCCAACTGGGTATGAGAAAGACGTGTTTTTGAAAATTCTTAAGATACTCCCCAAAGGAAAAATCCGAATTCTCATCTGTCCAGTCAATGAGAATACTTTCGACCCTGGTGATGGAAGTATCTATTGGCTCAGATTGAATGTTTTCCAGGATTTGGTTGACGCGGGCGCGCTCGGAAACCGAATTTCTCCCCACGATATAAATTCTGGCATCCGGATGTTGCTTCAATATATGTTTTCTCAATCGAGACAGATGTGATTCAAAACCAGGATTGACCTGAATGTGAAAGGGGTTTTCATTGACAATGCCATTGGTTGGGTAGAGAGGGCAAACAAAAGGAATGCTATCTTTCATTGCAATTTGAGAAAGCATTTGAATGCTCTGTTTCATCAGACCTCCAATAATTAAATCAGTCTTTTTATATCGAAGGTCGGCAGCAAGCTTGCTGAAATTA
>DATFJT010000070.1:0-3823 GCA_035269065.1 Saprospiraceae bacterium
ATAGAGTAAAGAAAATGTGTCATTCTGATCATTGTACACCTGCACGCCCATAGGAAAAGGGATGGTCACCTCGTTGGTCATAACCAAAAGACCATCATCCCAGAAATAAGTTTCAACACATAAAATATCCCACCAACCCTCGCTCGGTAATTCTGTAATCACAGACTCCTTGAGGCAATTGGTATTGAACTGTTGGGCGTCCCATCTAATCTTTACAGGTAAATCCTTATTGGGTATCAGACATTGCATCACGGATGTTGTCCGACCTCCAATGAAGCTGCGGCAATCTTTAGGCACTATATTCAACTTATTTTGAAAGATACATACCTCCTGCATTTTTTTGGGCCCTTCTCCATCCATCCCTATGCAGATCGGCTCTCTTACTTTTGTCCATCTGACATCAAAGTCCCCGAAAGCCTGGTCCATTATGTTTTCCTCAGAAAAAGCACTATCAATACCATCTGTTGCACTTGGGTCATATCCCAAAACAAGCGTATCCTTTAGACCATTGCTGGCTTCGAAGTACATGCTTGTAATGAACTCCTGTGCCTGGGTATGAAAGACGAATAATACAATCCCTAAAATAAACCCTGCTTGTTTCATGGTTTTACGATTTTATAGCTTAAGTGTTGGCCTTGTTTAGTTATTAAATCCAAAATGTACAACCCACGCTGCATGGCGCTCATATTGAATTGTCCTTCCATTCTTCCTGACTTGACTTGTCTACCAGAAGCATCATATAGCACATAAGACTCATGTGGAATATGCTCAAAGTTCAGGGTATTCTCGACCGGATTGGGAAATGGAGGGAGATAGGCCAGCCTCGGTGGCACAGGGATTTCTTCTACATTATTGACCACCAGATCGTCAATGCAATCCTCGCCACCCAGGCAGCCATGGGCATTGACCTTAATCAAAAATGCATCCTGATAGGTCTTAAAGGTGCTATCCGCATCGTATTCTGACTTTAAGTCATTTCCTATGGCATATAGGTCACCCGTTTCGTCTTCCACAATATTATCTATCCAGGATGTAGTGTATGGTTGGACTTCATTGCGGATTTGATCACGGGGAAATAAAAAATTTCTTACCCATAGCACCTCCCCCGTCTCGTGGTCTATGCGTGACAAATAGGCCGAAGTGAAACCTATGAAAGAATCATTTTCAATTGTGTTGCGAACATCTATAGTTGTTCCTCCAACCAAAATATCACCATTTCGCGCCTCTTCGATTACATTTATATTGCGCCTGGTTTGAAAAGCGCCTATGGGCAAGGTGTCTCCCTCCCTAAAAATGGGGTGTGGGGGAATCATGGTTGACCACTCACGGTTAAATTCCTCGTCTAATTGTACAATGTTTCCTCTTTTATTAGAATTTCTTCTATCATCAAAATCAGTGCTGACTCCGATATAAAACTTCCCTGAGCTGTGCGCCAATATAAACTTAGGCGTATTGGGAGCAAAACTACTTGCAACCCTTGAGTCATCTGGTATGTGTTTTTGAGCCAATACCTGACCCGATGTATCTACTTTATAGATGAAGTAATTATTCGCTTTTTCTCCGGGATCAGGTCGGCCAACATAAGAGCCGTGAAGCAAATAGACGATATTGTCATCAGGGGTAGGCATCGCTCTGGCTATATATTGATAATCGTAGTTTCTATCAATTTTCTTCGTCCATACCGTGGCGCTTAAGTCTTTATTCCATTTCATTAAAAAACTGGCGTTGTGTGGCGAGGGCAATGTGTCGGATGTCCTGCCATACATGTAGTATTCATCGTGAATTTTGAATAAGCCCCGACTATCTACCTGATTAAAATCATCTTGTTTTAAAGAAATTCTTTTCATCTCCTCTTGGGGACTATTATAGTTTTTAATCTGAATCATGTCAAAGGTGGTGTAATCCGTGCTTGGGTTGCCAATGCCAATGCTAAGTAAGTGGTCCTCTATGTAAATCCCTTCTGAAAAAATACTGGAAGAAAGAAGCGTGGTGTCACTAATATTGTAGTCCTCATCAAAACTCCAAATACAAGAGCCAAAAAATACATTGGCTTGATTAGGTACTAAATTTACCCTTGCGACAAGCTCTCCATTGTGAAAGGCAAGATCTGGCAGCCCTATATCTTGATTTAAATGCCGAAAAGTGTATTTTTTGATAAAATAGTCTTGCTGTTGTGCTTGCAGGGCGAAGGTCAGCAACAGCAAATAAATGGTAAGTTGCTCTTTCATGTTTTTGTATTTTAAATGAAGGGGACAGAATAAATCCTGCCCCCTTGGAAACTTCTATTTTGTTAAAATCAATTTATCTCTGGTCAAAATGGCATTCTCACTTCTTATCTCTAAAAAATAAATGCCTGACTCCCATTGCTGTGTGGCGAGTTCGATTTGTTGCTTCTCCGTTTGCTGCTCAACCACCATACGGCCATAACTATCAAACACTTTAATGTTTGCTCCTGCATCATGGCCTCCCAAATCTATCATGAAATTGTCCATGCTGGGATTGGGGTATATTTTCACGGAATTGGCTTCATTGATTGACTGATCGACGGCCCTACTATCAGAAGGCACAGGGTCGTATTCCAGGAATACGCGTTCTCCCGTCAAGGCAAAATACAAGGACCTGGCATAAGCAGCCAGTGGGTCTCTCTTTTCTGCGATGCTTTTCAGCGCACTTATTTGGCTGGCAGTGGGGGAATAATTTGGTCCATGCTGCAGTCTTTGCAGGTTCATGTTTTGCACCCAGTGAAAGTCCATCAGCTCAGTATTGCTTGCAGGAATGGCGTTAAGTGCCGTTTGAGCAGCCCCATAATTAGACTCTTGCATATATATGCTGAATAGCATCATGGCATCCCCTAGATTTGCTGAAGGATTGAGCTCTGCTATCGCCTGGGTTGATTGACCGCTATCCATATACTTTTGGATGATGGCACCGTGGACAGCTTGCAGCTTACCCTCGGTGTAGGCTGTTCCCGGCCCTCCATTAAGTGCATTGAGATGCGTTTGCAGCTGACCCTGTAAGCTCAGCAATTCCGTTAAGCTTTTGCTATTGAGCCGATCAGAGGATCCCGTAGTTGTGCCACAATTTGAATTGTCCGCTGAATTTGCTGAATTACCAATATTAAAATTGCCTGAGAAAAAGCCCAGATCTTTGCAATTGGTCTCCCCATCTGGATAAATGTAATAAGTGAAAGAATTGGGTATCCCGGATCCATCATCTATGGACTTGATGGACGACTGCGGATTACCACCATTAGAAAAACAGTTTCCTGCCTCTTGCGTACTAGAGCCTTGATCTTCACGAATGGTGGCCGCTAAATTGATGTTGACATCGGCAAAATTAGAGGATGAAAAGCAATTTCTCTCAAAGACCAATCCGCTACTATTGCCATCTACGGCTATGCCGGTGGTGTTATTGGTGAATTGGTTGGCTTCAATCTCATTAGGAAATAATCCACCAGATGCTATGCTTTTTACTCCTACAGCATAGTAGGCATTGGGGAACTCATTGTGTTCAATTTCAAAATTGCTTGCACCCTGAAGCTTCACTCCTGAAGATTCACAATTAAAAATATTGTCCTCTACATCAGTATAGGTAAAAGAATTGCCATCATTCAAAATACCTATTTGAGCATTAAAGGTATTGCCTTCTATCTCAGAATAATTAGTTACATAAGTTCTCAAAAAATGTATACCTCGCTCCAGGGAGTTAAATTCATTTGAGGTAATGTCAAAAGAGCCGTCTATGGTATAAATACAGTCTTCTTGTATGTCGTTGAAAGTATTATCGTGAATCTTAATCCCGTGACATTGCCAGTTGGTAATGG
>DATFJT010000071.1:0-3765 GCA_035269065.1 Saprospiraceae bacterium
ATCAAGTGGGAATTATTCAGTTACAATCACGGATGATAATGGCTGTTCGCTGGTGCGCTCCGGATTATTTATATCGCCGGCCCGGGCACCTTTCATAACTACATTTGATTCTGTTTCCATTAGCTGTCCAGGGGGCAGTGATGGAGTATTGATAGCCAGGTTTGACAGTCCGGCCTCCCCTATTAGTAGAATAGATTGGAGCAATGGAGATGCGGCTGGGCCAGGAACGACTATTGATTCCATAACGGGCCTTACGAGCGGCTGGTATTTCGTGACAGTAACTGCGGAAGACGGTTGTCAAGGGGTGGATTCTGCCTTTTTGGGAGAACCTCAGGGCATCCAATATGATGTGGAACGAATTAATCCTGAGTGCAATGGATATCGCACAGGATCTATCCGGATTATTCCAAGACCCAATGCGGACACCATGGACATTATTGTAGAATGGAATACAGGCGATACAGGATATTTTTTGGACAGTATACCTGCCGGCAGGTATGTCGCTAATTTTACAGATACAATTAATGGTTGTGCTATAGATTCATTTGTCTTACAAATTACTCAGCCGCTTGGAATGAGCTTCAATTTTTCAAATACCAGTCCCGCTTCATGCTTCAATGATTGTGACGGCATGGCGACACTCACTGTTACCGGAGGAAATGCACCCGGAGGCCTTTACGATATCAGTTGGAATGACAATACTCAGGTAGACGGGAATGTAGACGTCAGTACGAATATGAGGCTTTGTCCTGGCATGAATTATGTAACGGTGACAGATGAAGCAGGATGCATAAAGGTGGACAGTATTGAAATAGGGAGCCCTCCCGAACTCAGACTAAACCAAGAGGGAACAAATAATATTTCACCGAGCTGCACAGGGTTCTGCGATGGAGAAGTTCGTTTGGCCATAGAAGGCGGACAAGCACCCTACCAGGTCAGGTGGTTTGACAATAGTACAGGACTCATCAAAGATAGCCTGTGCGCAGGTACTTACCAGCTGACAATTGAGGATAACAATGGATGCACCAGGGCCGCCAGCGCTACCCTTGTGGACCCGGACAGTTTTTTCGTTTTTACGGATATTAACAGTTCTAACTTGGCGCTGAATTGCTCTGGCGATACTGATGGCAGGATTGTGATTGCCACTTCCGCTCTTAATACCAACGGATTGACTTACCAATGGTCGCCAAATGTCAGCACAGGGCCGGAGGCAACCAATCTTTCACCCGGCAATTACGGCATTACGGTCACTACGCCCAATGGATGTGCAGACAGTACACGGGCCGTCGTAAGCGGTGTTCCTGAAATAGAATATAGCTTATCCGGTATTGAGCAACCGGCATGTTTCGGTCAACCATCTACATTTACTGTATCAAGTGCCATGGGTGGAAACGGTGGGCCTTATTCTTACAAAATTTTGGAAGAGGGAATAGAACTGAATCTGGGGGATTCTATATCCCTTTTTGCAGGAAGTTATACGCTGGCAGTGGTAGATCGAGATGGCTGTGAAGTAGATTCTGTTCTTGTCATCGGCCAACCACAGGAGTTGTTGGTAAATATTCCTCATGATACTATCATCAGAGGACAGGAATTACTTTTGGCAGAAATGGGAGAGGATAAGAGCATTGTTGTGCAATACACTCCTCTGACCACAAGGTTGGGGAGAATCAATTGGATATTGGAAGATCCTGTCGGTATAGCCAGATATAACCAGGATAGCAGCCGTATAACCACACAGTTTTTGAGCAGTCAGCTCGTGATCGCAGAGGTCATAGACGAAAATGGGTGTATAGGTAGAGACGAGATATTCATTCGAGTCGATAGGGATCGCAATGTTTTCATTCCAAATGCATTTTCCCCCAATGCCGACAACCAGAATGACCTTTTTGCAGTCTATACAGGTCCTGGCGTGTTGAATATTAAGTCTTTCAGCGTATTTAATAGATGGGGCGAACAGGTTTATTTTATCGAAAATATTGATCCACTTGTATTCAATAGCAACGCAGTGGGATGGGATGGACGATTCCAGGGCAAGGAATTAAACCCGGCAGTTTTCGTCTATCTGATTGAAGTAGAATTTATTGATGGTGAAGTGCTTCTCTACCGGGGTGATGTGACGCTTGCAAAATAAAAAAAACGGGTCTATTTCAAACCCGTTTATGCGACTTTTTGAAGTCTGATTTACAAGGCAGGAAGTATTTTACCTGATGCTTCGCCAAAGCCTATGCGCAAGCCATCTTTCTCACCATAACCTCTCAGGATGAGATTGTCCCCATCATTTAAAAACTTTCGCTCAGAACCATCGGGCATGCTAATCGGCTTGGTGCCTCTCCAGGACAGTTCCAGCATAGAACCATAACTGTCTTCAGTTTTTCCGCTGATGGTACCACTGGCGCACATGTCTCCTACACGAAAATTGCAACCGTTGATGGTATGATGTGCCAATTGCTGAGCTTGCGTCCAGTACATGTATTTAAAATTGGAATGGCAAATTTTCTTCTCGTCACCATTTGGTATTTGTATGAAGGCCTCTAAATCCAGGTCAAAGCTACTTCTGTCAGACTGTCTGAGGTATGGCAGTGGGGTGGGATCCTGTTCAGGTGAAGGAACCCGGAAAGGCTCAAGGGCCTCCAATGTTACAATCCAGGGGGAAATGGTGGACGCAAAGGATTTGGCTAAAAAGGGCCCCAGTGGAACATACTCCCATTTTTGAATATCTCTTGCTGACCAATCATTGAATAATACCATTCCGAATATGTATTCTTCTGCGTGATCAACGGGGATGGAGCTGCCTAATTCCGTATCCTTTCCTACAATAAAACCCATTTCTAGCTCAAAGTCGAGTAATTTACAAGGTCCAAACTGGGGCTGGTCGGCATCTTTGGGTAAAAATTGTCCGCGCGGCCGCCGGATGTCGGTGCCGCTGACGACAATGCTTGAGGCTCGGCCGTGATAACCAACAGGCAGGTGTAACCAATTGGGCAGCAAGGCATTTTCAGGATCCCGAAACATGGTGCCTACGTTGGTGGCATGTTCACGGCTACTGTAAAAGTCGGTATAATCCCCCACCTGTACAGGCATGAGCATGTCGACATTCTCCACAGGCTTTAGGGCCTGGGCTGACCAGGCTTGGTAGCTTTCCTTGTTTTTCTCATCTGCAAAGTCTGCAATCGCTCCCCTTACTGCTCCGGTGAAACGCTTACCTCCGGCAATGAAGTCATTGAGATGAGGACTCTCGAACATCTCAGCTTTGGCATCCTTGAACAGGCCTTTCTCATGTAACACATCCAGAAGAATTACCGTATCACCTATTCTTGAGACCGCCCGCGTCTTTCCATCTATTTGGCCAATCCCGAAAGGAATATTTTGAATGGGGAAATCGGAAGAAGGCGCCGCTTCAATCCACGATTTACGCTCTTTGTCGATGATCATATTTTAGTGCTTTATTACTTTGGTTGTAAAAAAGGAATCCTGAGTTGCTATTTTAAGGACATAAGTGCCGCTCACCAAATTTGAGGTATTGATTCTACCATTTTCAAGCAGGCTTTGAAGTTGCTGTTTATAAACCAATTGTCCGAATTCATTGACCATCCATACCTCCCCCCTCTCAGCTTCAGCACCTTCAATCTCTACAAAAAGAAATTCATGCATGGGGTTGGGATGGATGCTCACCCGCAGTTTCGACAGCTCGTGATTATTCATCCAATCCGCAGTGGTAAAAGAACCAATTTCGGATGCAATTTCTCCGCAGCTCTCGTCGTAGAA
>DATFJT010000072.1:0-3885 GCA_035269065.1 Saprospiraceae bacterium
CGTCGGGGGAGTAAAAGTTTATCAGCCCCAGGCTGACCGCCTATTTTTAGAAATAGAAGAGCCTTGCAGAGAGATCTGTGAGGCTTTTTTGTATTTACGATACTTTGGGAAAATCACTCGAAGCAGGTAAATCGCCAGGGGTAAATTGTGATTTTAAACTAACAAGACATTGCAGAAACAAAGGGAAGTTCTTTTTTCTGGATTAAGAGCCCACACTAATGATAGTACTTGTATAGATAGCACCAGATAGAATAATGGAATGAGTGCAGGTATTCATTCTACTTCAAGCTAGGATAACAATGGGGTTGTTTTGATTATTTCTACAATGATGGGATCACAATAACTAGGGATATGGAATTGATAGGACTTAAATCCAATTTTGACATTTTATTAATCTGTATGACCTGAACACTAAACGGCTTGGTACCTCTTTTGAATTTGTTGTATACAGGATAGACTACAAAAAAAGAGCAGAGTATTTCTATACTCTGCTCTGCGTCTCACTATGAAAATTACTATTGTTCTCGCTTAAGCTATTTCAATCGTCTTGCGGGATGCTACTTTCTCCATTTTTGGCAAACGGATGTATAAAATTCCGTCCTTGCAGTTAGCCTCTATGTTATCAGCGTTGATAGCCTTAGGTAATTTGAAGCTTCTTTTGAATGCCCCTAACTGGAATTCTCTTCTGAAAAATTTTTCTTCTTCTTCCTCTTCTCTTTCTTCTGTCTTTCCCTGAATAGTAAGCGTTTCATCTACTATTTCCATATGAATGTTTTCTTTGTTCATACCGGGAACAGTCACCTCCAACAAATAAGCGTCTTCATGCTCAATACTGTTGATTTTAGGCCTGGCTACCGGCACATGATCAAGTACTTCACCTAAACTGGTGTTTAGAAAATCATCCATCATTTTACTTATAGGAAAGTCGGTCATTAAACTATTTTTTATCATGGTTATATGGTTTTTATTTATTGAATATGGATATCAATTTTTCTTGGTTTAATTCTATTCATAAGCAGGCATAGTATTCCATTTTTCATGGTGGCCCTCAGTGAATCAGTATCTATATGAGCTGGCATCTTGAATTTGCGCTCGAATGAATGTTTGAGGTATTCCCGGCGTAAATACGTTTGATCTTCGTCCTGAACTCTGGCAGATAGATGCAGCTGTCCATCCTCCTGCTCAATCTTGATTTCATCTTTTTTGTATCCTGGCAGTAAAAATTCCATACGCAACTCATCAGTTGTTTCCGATATATTCACCGGAATATGGGGTCCGCGTCTGGCATTTTTATGAATGGTGCCATTGTCTTTCCTTTTCATCATCATTTTCATTTGCTTTTTTATTAACTTTTAAGCAAGTAGCGTTCCAGTGAGCGTTTCCTGCCAGTTTTAGGCTGGCTACGAACAAGTATGGTGCCATAATGACATAATTATGCTTTTTGCCAGGCACGATTAGTGACATAATGGCGCCACCTAATGGAATTAATGTTTTTGCCATGGAAAGAATAGAATCCTTCAGGAAGTTTTATCCCTACTATTTATTGGAACACCAAAATCCCACCTGTGTCAAATTGCATTTTATTGGAACGGGACTGTTCATTTTATGCCTGGGGCTCTTGATCGTTACCGGGAGCTGGTGGTATCTCTTGCTTGGAGCAGTATGCGGTTACGGATTTGCCTGGGTGGGTCATTTTTTCTTTGAGAAAAATAAACCAGCTACATTTCAATACCCTTTTTGGTCACTGAGTAGCGATTTTGTAATGTTTTATGACCTCCTTCGAGGGGCTTATAAAAGGAGGTTGAAGGAAGCTAAAGCAATTTCTGATGAGAAATAAAAAAGGTGCCATTCAAAATAGCACCTTTAAAATTTCCCTTAATAAAATGTGGTACAGGATTTAAGCTTCTTTTTCAGTGGACAAAATTGACTTAAAGTACTGCCTGTTCAAAAGAGCTATATTTTCAATGGAGATTTCCTTTGGACATTCTGCTTCGCAGGCTCCTGTATTAGAACAGCGCCCAAATCCTTCTTCATCCATTTGATTGACGATGCTAACTGCACGGGACTCTGCCTCAACTTGCCCCTGAGGTAACTTACTGAGATGTGCTACTTTTGCTGAGGCGAATAGCATAGCACTACTATTGGGACAAGCTGCCACGCAGGCGCCGCACCCAATGCATGTAGCCGCATCAAAAGCCTCTGCAGCATCCTCATGGTCTACGGGAATAGAGTTGGCATCTTGAGCCTGACCAGTATTAACGGATATATAACCCCCGGCCTGAATGATTCTGTCAAATGAGCTCCGGTCTACAATCAAATCCTTGATTATGGGAAAACCTTCAGATCTCCATGGTTCAATAACGATGGTGTCGCCATCACTAAATGACCTCATATGTAATTGGCAAGTGGTTGTAGCCTTAATGGGACCGTGTGGTCTCCCGTTGATGACCATATTGCAGGAGCCGCAGATACCCTCCCGACAGTCATGCTCAAATGCAATAGGCTCTTCCTTTTCAGCAATGAGCTCTTCATTTAAAACATCCATCATTTCGAGGAAAGACATGTGCTCATTGGCCTCCACTTGATATTCTTTGAATTCGCCTTTTGTTTCAGCGTTTTTTTGTCTCCAGACTTTTAATTTCAATTGCATATTCCAATTCAATTTTAGAGAGCTTGTAAATTACTTGTAGCTACGCGTTTTCAATTCCACATTCTTGAATTCTAAAGGCTCTTTGTGTAAATTTATTTCTCCATCTTGCCACTCCCATGCTGCAACGTAGGAGAAATCTTTATCATTTCTAAGAGCTTCACCATCTTCCGTTTGGAATTCTTCACGGAAGTGTCCCCCGCAACTCTCTTCCCTATTCAGGGCATCAACAATCATTACTTCTCCAAGTTCAAGAAAGTCAGCCACCTTGGTTGCTTTTTCTAGTTCCGGATTTAATTCATTCATTTCTCCGGGGATGTATACATTGGACCAAAATTCTTCGCGTAATTCCTGTACCTTTTTCTGTGCTTTCTTTAACCCCTCTGCATTCCTTGACATTCCACAATAGTCCCAGATGGTTAACCCCAGCTCTCGGTGAAATGATTCCACGGAGCGACTACCTTTGATATTCATCAGTTTTTGAAGTCTTTCCTGAGTATCTTTCTCTGCAGCCATGAATTCCTCTGAATCTGGGTCAATTGCTGGAGTTCTGATTTCGTTACTCAGAAATTGCCCTATGGTGTAAGGGATGACAAAATAGCCATCAGCCAAGCCTTGCATCAAAGCAGATGCACCGAGTCTATTCGCCCCATGATCACTAAAGTTAGCTTCACCAAGTGCAAACAATCCGGGTATATTCGTTTCCAGATTGTAGTCCACCCACAACCCTCCCATGGTGTAGTGAATGGCGGGATAGATTTTCATTGGTGTCTCATAGGGGTTATCCCCGGTAATTTGCTTGTACATGTCGAAAAGGTTACCGTATTTCTTCGCAATAACCTGTTTGCCCAACTCTATAATCTTGGATTTATCTTTCGTGGACAAGCCTTTGGCAATGGCTTCTGACTCTCCATATCTTTCTATTGCAGAGGAAAAATCAAGAAAAACTGCCAAACCGGATTCATTTACTCCTCGTCCTTCATCGCAAACATACTTGGCCGCTCGGCTTGCTACGTCTCGAGGTACAAGGTTACCAAAAGCCGGATATTTTCTTTCCAAATAGTAATCTCGGTTTTCTTCAGGAATATCGTTTGGCTCCAATTTACCCTCTCTGACGGCCACAACATCTTCCATATTTTTAGGCACCCAAACACGACCATCGTTTCTAAGTGACTCTGACATCAGAGTCAGTTTAGATTGATAGCTTCCCGAAACAGGGATGCAGGTAGGGTGGATTT
>DATFJT010000073.1:0-8990 GCA_035269065.1 Saprospiraceae bacterium
AATTGGTCTTCTTATCATTGCCTGGTACACCATACCCAGTTTCCAGGTGAAGCTGGGATACAGCTATTGGGAAATGATGGAACTGATCGGCCAGTCTGAACAGGCTACTACCTTGAGTGCCCGGATACAGTCCTATTTTTGTGGCTGGCAGGTTTTTCTGGATCATCCTTTATTTGGAACGGGCGTGGGTGATCTCAAGGAGAAAATGGCCAAGTGCTGGGTGATGAATTACGGTTACGGAGCGATGTATATGCCACATAACCAATATCTCAGTTGGTTGGCGGGCAATGGATTGATTTTTACATTGGCCATGCTGGGAGTTTGTTTCCTGCCACTTTTTGGAATGAGAAAGGAGAGCGTACCACTCGTTTGGTCAGTCATATTGGCCTTGATGGTTTCCTTTTTGGTAGAAAACACCATTGAAAATAGCTTTGGGGTGGCCATACACTCCTTTTTTAGCCTTTGGTTTTTGCGTTTTCATTCCAAAAGCACCTGAGGAAATGCCATGAGTGAAAGAAAAATCAATCGTTTCATTGGCATTGGGGTGCTCATTCTGGGAGCACTGCTGAGAGTTGTGGTATATATCCAAAGCAGGAACCTCGCGCTTGATGAACAATCACTAGCCCTGAATATTTGTGAAAGGGATTGGACCGGACTTTTCTGTTGCCTCGACTATCAGCAACATTTTCCCCCGCTTTCACTGGTTTTGATTGAATGGTGGACTTCTCTTGTTGGAATATCTGATATCAGTCTTCGCTTTTTTCCATTTCTGGCTGGTCTGATCGCATTGGTTCTGTTTTATGAAATTGTGAGTGATAAATTGACCTACAGCTGGTTTCCATTGCTCATTCTCTCCGGATCTGTTTTTGTATTGCGTTACCAAACAGAGTTCAAGCAATACAGCCTGGATATTTTGGCTTCGGTTTTGTTTTTGTTCTTTCTGACGCGACCCCCGGATAAATGGCGTGCATACCGTCCGGCGCTTATCTTGTTTTTCCTGCTTTCCTTCTGGTTTTCGATGCCCGCTATTTTTTTGGTTGCTGCCTTATGGATGTATGCTTTTATCAAGAAACTTATTCCCGTAAAATCTCTCTTGTTCCTGGGCTTTGGTATTGCCTCAAGCTTTGCCTTGTTGTATTTGGTAAACCTGGATGAAAGCGTAGCATCCGATCATTTACAAGCCTATCACGAGCAGTTTTTTCTACAATTTCCTCCTGGTGTACCGGGGCAAAACTTCATGATTTTCCTTGGCTTTCTCGGTGAATGGATGGGCAGTACGGCTTTTACGATCGGGGCTTTTTTCTTGTTATTCTTTTTGGGATTGGTGGATAGAAAGCACTGCTGGTCTGTAGCTGCTATACTGCTGGTCTTTTTATTGACGGGGATTGCTTCCCTTGGACATTTTTATTCTTTAATACCCAGATTGCTGCTGTTCTGGGCGCCACTTCTGCTGTGGATTACAGCCCTGGGTTTCGATCGAACTATGGGCTTTTTCAAGGTGAGCAGAATACCTTCAGCAGCGAGCTGGGCATTGGCATTCACGCTTTTTGTTTTCCCACTCAATTTCTACCGGCAGGGATGGTCTTACCTATTGACCGATTTTGAGGTGGATCGTCCCCTGGAGGTCATGCAGCAAATAGAAAGGAAAATGGAGCCCGGAGATGTTTTATGGGTAAGCCAGTACGGAACCAGGGTAGTTCAATATTATGGTGCTTGTACCGGGCAATCAAGCTTGCACCAACAAAAGGTGCGCTACTTTGACCATGCTTTCTCCCAGGATTCAATCATTCAATCCCTGGAAATAAGTTCAGAAAAGCGGATCTGGATCCTGGACACCCATGACAGCGAGCAGTTTTTGAACCATTTGGGTCAAAGGTTCACTGTACAAGAAAAGATTACAGCCGGGCCGAGCGGGGCATTGTTGATTGAGAAAAAATAGCCATGCTCACACTTGTAGGAGGGATCAACTCCTGCACCTCTCCTTCAAAGGCATCAATTTTTTTTCAAGGCTCATTCTACAGGAAAGAAGCTGATCTGCTTTAAGCCGGAAGGATCACTGGTATTGAATTGGTAAAGGCCGTCCTGACCAATCACCAACAGATGCTCCGTATTCAAAGAGATGACATCGAAGGCATGCATCTCCCTGATGTGATCCAATTGGTTGTCATCGATTTCTTCCAGGTCTCGCACGTCGAATACTTTTAATCCGTGTGTACCCTCACAGAGGTACAATTCATTGTCGCGCACACTCAAACCATGTGGATGGTCCATGGGAAAAGTTTTGATCAGGCTAGGGTTGCGGATGTCAGAGATATCCACCACATCCAGTTGGTTGATGAAGTTCTGGCAGGCGGTACCATCGCGCAAGGTCACAAAAGCCACATCATCCTGGACAAATACCGGGTCACAAGCCTGGGCATGTCTGAATTCTGATACATACCGGGGTGATTGCGGATTGGCCAGTGAATAGATGTACATGCCATCATTGGCCCCTATAAATAGATGTTCACCGTATGGAAAAACGGTTTCTATGCCCTCGGCTACATGGGTGCTTTGAGTTTCAACGGGTTTCTCAGCATGTCGGATATCGAAGGCCACGAGCTCCTTTTCATTGATGACGTAAAGATGGTCGCCGGAAAGAGTAAAACGTGCCAACGAACCTCCAATTGATGCTTGCTGGTTGTTCCCGGTATTTGTGCTTACAGGGACGCCATTAAAGTCAGGAGAGGCCGCTCCCAGGGCCTGGGAATCGAAAAACACGGAACCCCCCTCTGAGAATAGAAGGTCCCCAAAGTTCGGGTTGTTACAGTCTACTTCTTCCGTGACTTCAGAGCTCACATAATGGCTCAGATATCTGCCTTCTTCCGGAAAAAACTGGTCCGGAAAGGTGCCTTCCTCCCTGCAGAGCAATTCCGGCTGCCTCCAATCACTGATATCAATGGCCAGTAGGTCTGAATAATTGTCGGCATACAATACATTTTCTTTGACAGCTATATCGAGATTGCCAGGGATTTTCAGAAAACCAAGGTGTTCTGGTTGCGCCGGGTTACGGTTGTCAAGGATATGGATGCCCTCGCGTAGTTCATTGATGAGTATGAACTGATTGTACAAATAAAACTTACCGGTATTTTGAAGTGCTCTTCCATCTTGAAAGACTGGATCTATGCGGTATTCTGAGGTTTCTACATATACGGGATCCAATCGCACGTAGCTTTGGGTATTGTTGCAGAGTTCATCAAAGCAGGAACTGAGCATTAAAGATGTCAGAACCAGGAGGAATAGGAGTCGGAATAGAGATATTGCTTTCATTTTAAAAAGGTTTGGACATTAAGACTTTCTAATGAGAAAGACGTTGACAGCCCTGCTTTGTGTTGGGTGCATTGGCAGTTTTGATATTTATTTAACAGAATTGTCAATGAAAGTATAAGGAAATGTCGTGATGCCAAATAGCGCCCTTATGCTTTTTGAGCTTTTTTCGTGACTACCTGGCTTGATTGTGGAGGAAACTACTTTAAGATGCGCAACAATGGCTTTGAATCAGCTCAATCTTCTGCCAATTTCTTTATGCCTACCATTGAAAACAGGGGATGAGAAAGCAGGTTGCATTGCCAATTCTCAAGGTAGAGAAGGATGTCTGCTACTATCTCGTAAACACCAATTCTTTCTCAGACGATAACTCCTCATTAAAGCTGTAATCATCCACATCGAAGGCCTTGAGGTTCTCTACCTGATCGATTTCATTTTCCAAAACGAAACGTGTAAACTTTCCTCTGGCCATTTTTGCGTTAAAGCCAAAGGTCTTGAATTTGCCGTCTTTTTCTTCCTTGAAACTGATGTCAATAATAGGATGGGGAAATGCCTTTTTCTTGACCGCTCTGAAATACTCCTTGCTGGCCAGGTTTATGAGGATTTGATCCTGTTGATCTTCTAAGTCTTGGGTGAGTACTTCTGAGATGCGGTCCCCCCAAAATTCGTAGAGGTTTTTACCGCGGTCGTTTTGCATTTTCGTTCCCATTTCCAGTCGATAGGGCTGAATGGCATCCATAGGACGTAGAACGCCATACAAGCCGCTCAATATGCGCAAATGCTCCTTGGCAAAGGCCCATGCCGTTGATGAGAGGGTCTCTACATTCATATTCTGAAAAACACTACCGTTAAATAACTTTAGCGCAGGAGCCAGTTTTTCGGCCTGATCCTCTTTCCAATTTTGATAACGCTCGTAATTAAGCTGACTGAGGTCCTCACTAACATTGAATAATTCACGTAGTTCTTTTTCCTCTTTCTCACGCAGAATGGACAACAACTCACGGCTGTGATCCAACAGACGAGCTTTGGTGGCGTGTTCTGTTTGTCCGAGAACATCTTCATTGATGTTTTTGGCAGGGGAAAGTACGTACAGCATGTCTATTTCTTTTCAACTTAATAAACGGAGACCCTCCATTGTTTAGGTTGTTATCAATTTCCGAAGGCTCTTGCAACCAATTCTTCTTGCTGCTTGTCGTGTACTTTCTTATAACCCGTTGCCGTGGAAGCTGAAGCATCACGTGAAATGATATTCACCTGGCCATTCATGCGTTCGAAAATATAGCTTGCCGCACCCATATTACGCGGCTCTTCCTGGACCCAGGACAATTCCGCTTTTGGGTATTTTTTGATCATTTTTTGAAGCTGTTTTTCCGGGTAAGGGTAGAGCTGTTCGAGGCGCACGATGGCGGTATCCTTGATCTTTTCTTCTTCCCTATATGCTTCCAGGTCGTAGTAAATCTTTCCGGAGCAAAGAAGTAGTCTTTTGGCTTTGCTTTTCGTCACTGTGCTGTCATCAATCACCTCCTGGAATTTGGTGCCCCCATAGAAATCTTCCCTGGGCGATACACATTTCGGGTGTCTCAGGAGGCTCTTTGGACTCATAATGATTAAAGGCTTCCTGAAATCACGCGCCAGTTGTCGGCGAAAGGCATGAAACAAATTCGCCGGTGTCGTCAAATTGGCTACGGTAAGATTGTAATCGGCAGAGGCCTGCAGGAATCGCTCTAATCTGGCGCTGGAATGTTCCGGCCCCTGTCCCTCGTAGCCGTGAGGAAGCAGCATCACCAGGCCACTCATTCGCTTCCATTTCGTCTCAGAAGCGACGATGTATTGATCCACCATGACCTGGGCACCATTGTAAAAATCACCAAATTGTGCTTCCCATAGCGTGAGGGTTTGGGGGGAGGCCATAGAATAGCCATATTCAAAGCCGAGTACTGCAAATTCTGACAATAGCGAATTGTAGATCATGAATTTACCCTGATCGTCTTGCAAACCATCGAGTCGATTATATTCCTCGTAGGTATTTTGGTCGTGTAGCATGGAATGCCTGTGAGAAAAAGTACCACGTTTGACATCCTGACCGCTCATCCGCACATTTTTCCCTTCTATCAGGATGGACCCGTAGGCGAGCAATTCAGCCAATCCCCAATTCAACTCATTGTTATCCAACAACTTTTGCTGTCCTTTATAGACCCGCTTCATTTTGCTGATCATTTCAATGCCTTCGGGAACACTGGACAGGTGATCGAGGATTTGAGCAACTTTTTTCTGATCAATACCGGTCTTGGGACTGTCATGAAAATCCTTGGGGTCAGTGGTAAAGCGCAATTGACGCCATTGTTGTTCCGGGTCCTGGTAACTGTAGGGCAGCGGATTCTGTTTTACTTCCTGGAGCCGATCCTGTAGATAAGACCAGAACTCATCTTCCATGTCTTCGGCAATTTTCTTTTCTACCTCACCATGCTCAATGAGTTTTTTAGAATATACTTCCCTCGGGCTCGGATGCTTTTTGATGATTTCGTACATGCCCGGCTGGGTAAATTTCGGATCATCTCCTTCGTTGTGTCCGTGCTTTCGATAGCAAACCATGTCGACGAAGACATCGTTGTTGAAGCGTTGCCGGTAGAGGGTGGCCAGGCGCACGGCAAAGACAAGGGCCTCTGGATCATCTCCATTGACGTGAAATACGGGCGCCTGTATCATATTGGCTGCGCCAGTAGAGTAAGTTGATGAGCGTGCATCGTCAAAGTCAGTGGTAAAACCAATCTGGTTGTTGATTACAAAATGTAAGGTCCCGCCCGTATAATAACCATCCAGCTTACTCATCTGAGCGGTTTCAAAAACCACGCCCTGCCCGGCTAAGGCAGCATCTCCGTGGATGAGGATGGGAAGAATTTTGTCGTAATCATGATCGTATAACAAATCTGCCTTGGCCCGGCTGTATCCTTGTACCACCGGATCTACAGATTCCAGATGCGACGGATTGGGTACGAGCTTCAGATGGACTTCTTTGTCTTCTGTCGTAGGTACAATCGAGGAGAAACCCAAGTGATATTTGACATCCCCGTCACCAAAGGATTGATCTGGCATGACATTGCCCTCAAATTCATTAAAAATCTGAGCGTAGGTCTTCCCCATGATATTGGCCAACACATTGAGACGACCTCGATGTGCCATTCCGATAATGATTTCCTCGACATTTTCTTTGGCCGCCTTGTTGATGATGGCATCTAGTGCTGCAATAGTTCCTTCCCCTCCTTCTAGTGAAAATCTTTTCTGACCTACGTATTTGGTGTGAAGAAACCGCTCAAACACCTCTGCGCCGTTGAGCTTATCCAGAATGCGTTTTTTGTCATCTGCAGTAAGGCCATAACTTTTGTTGGGGTCGTGGCTTTCAATCATTTTTCTGAGCCACATGCGCTTAGAGCGTTCTTCAATATGAGAATATTCAAACCCGATATTGCCACAGTATATTTCGTGCAAGCGGTCGATGATCTCTCGAAGCGTAGCATTTTCACGACCAATTTCTTTACCTGCCACAAAGCGCTGGTCTAAATCTGATTCATTCAGGCCATAATCTTCCAGATCGAGTCGTGGTTTGCGATCCCTTCGTTGACGAATGGGATTGGTTGTGCTGAGCAGATGACCCCGGTCACGGAATCCATGAATGATGGAGAGCACAGCAAACTCTTTGGCAAGGGACTCCTTAGATAGCTCCGAATCTGAAACTTGGTCTGCGGCATGACCATTTTGCGCTTGTGCATAACTGAATCCCTCAAAAAAAAGACGCCAGCCTTCCTCAACATTGTCCGGGTTTTGCTGGTATTTTTGATACAATTGGTCCACATATTGCGCCTCGGCATTGGCGACGTATGAATAATTCAGCGACATCCTTTGTTTTTTGTTTCTTTATAGTACTGCAATTATCTGTCCTTTTTTTGTAATTTATTAGTTTTTCAAGCAAAATTCCTCTGGTCTTTTCTCCTTGACTTCATTGATAAAGGCATCCTCCTGCAGCTTTTTTTATTTTTAAGCGATATTGAGAAAAATAGAATGGTTTTTCTTTAGAAAAATTGTATATTTGCGCTCTAATTGATAAAAGTAGAAGAGCATCCATGGCCAATAGCTTATCAGCAAAGAAAAGAATAAGACAGACGCTCAAGCGTCGTGATAGAAATCGCTACTACAAGAAAGCTGCTAGAACTGCGATCCGTAACTTAAGAGAAATGGAGAGTAAAAAGGAAGCTGCAGAATTTTTTCCTAAGGTTGTCAGTATGATTGACCGATTGGCTAAGAAAAATGTTTGGCACCAGAACAAGGCCGCCAACCTAAAAAGTAAACTACAGAAGCACATTAATGGCCTGAACGGCTAATCCTCCATTTCCTTCGTGTATATTTGAGGACATCAGGTAATAGATGCCATGTTCTCACGATTCTTTTTATTTACACTTCTATATCTTCCCGGAGCACTCCTTGCTCAACTGGATACCATGCACTTTATGCCTCCATTTTTTGCCAGTGAGGCCCAGGGAGAACAGTTTATATTCCTTTCTACCCCAAGTCAGCAAGATATAACCGTAGAGGTGCGCACGCCTCAAGGCAACTTGTTGCGGAATGTGACCATCAGCAATGCCAATCCGGACTTTATTTACTTTGGCGATAATGAAGACACCCGGTTAATGGTGGAAGCAAATCAGTTGGGCATCCCCCAGGATGACGAAGGATTAATTTTCAGATCAGACCAGGAGTTTTACTGTAATTATCGCGTGACTTCGAATGACGGTAATCACAGCGGATCCATAACCTGCAAAGGGACCATTGCAAGAGGGCGCGTTTTTCGTCCGGGTCACCTGATCACCAGCAATGCCTTTGGGTTTAAGAGCAATACGGTTTCTATCATGGCGCTGGAAAATGCCACAGTAAGATTTACCAACCTTCCAAACGGTTTAGATCTGGCCAATTACGGAGTCACCAATGGGACAGAGGTTTTCCAATTGGATGCCGGGGAAACCCTCACTTTATCAGCCGTGTATTTTTTATTCGCCCCCAATGACGTCCGGGGGTTTTTTGGCTCCCTGATTGAATCCACCGGTGATCTGGTCGTCAATGTGGGATCTCATACAGGAGGTATCGTGGCCAATAATTTCAGAGACATAGGCATTGATCAAATCGTACCTATGAACAGCCTGGGGACCGAATACATCCTGGTCCGGGGCAACGGTCTCGACGTCATGGAAAGTGTCATTGTCTGCTTTCATGCGAACAATACAGAACTCCTTGTTAATGGTGGCTTGGAAGGTACATTCGATGCCGGAGATTTTTTACAGATTGATGAGGATGCCTATACAGCCAACGGCAATATGTACCTGGAGGCATCGGAAGACATTGCAGTTTACCAAATGATTGGGGGGCTTCCGGATTTGGCTACTTATGGCATGAATTTCATTCCTCCATTGAGTTGCCTTGGAGAGCCGGAGGTAGACAATATTCCCTTCTACAACAGTATTGATGATTTTTCTTACGATGGTAACATCATTATCATCGCGAGAAATGGCTTTCCCGTTGAAATCAATGGCATTCCCTTGCCCGCAAGCTTGGGTAGACCGGTGACCGGAAATCCGGATTACCTCACTTATAAAATAAGCAACGATCTTGGCGTGGACCATATCACGGTGAGATCA
>DATFJT010000074.1:0-10977 GCA_035269065.1 Saprospiraceae bacterium
AAGCAAAGATCCTCTTCTGCACAATTGGTGCCCGAAAAACCTTCAGGGCAGTCACACGTTCCATCCTCACAAGTACCTCCATTCAAACAGGAAATGTTCTCACACGGATCCACTTCATCTGAATCATCACTGCAGGAGAATACAGTTAGTCCTGTTGCAATAATTGCAAAGAGTAATAATATTGATTTTGTCTTTTTCATTTTAAATTGATTTTTCCCTGTTTCACTAAATATGGGATACTATGTAAAATTATCGATCATCCTTCCGCATTAGAAATATCGAACAGGACGTACTCTATGCTCGCTATTTTTATTACTCCTGAACTGATTGCCGCTGCTTTGGCTTCCGAACGAAACAGCGAAGGCTTCACGATCATTTATCTCTGTGGAACTCCAATAATTGCCTGATTCAAACCCCCCAATCGCACCCCGATTATCAAATAGGGCCTCAAGCTCATCGCTACTAGGTAAGTGCCAGCTGCCGAAACCAGCGGCATTCAAGTCTAAACAATACTTCGCTGCATAATTGTTTCCAGAACCATATACAGCCTGTTCATCAACGATTAAGCTTGTATTAAACGCCCCATCCCCAATAAATCTTGATGTAGCTCCTGTCGTTAAGTAATTATTGGCACCATTCAGCCAGGATAATGCCATTGTTAAATCTCCTACAATAATGCCATGTTGCATATCCGGATCATATCCCCGATCTCCGGGCTGAAGAATATAACCAATGACACCTCCTTGATACCTTTCGCCCAGCATAAGCCCATCCTCAAGAGTAGATATCTGAATCTCATTTCCATAGGCAGTGCCAACATCATTAATCGCATAGGCTCGAACAAAGTAGGTGATATTTTCATTGAGCCCTGTAAGCTCAATAGAATAATCCAATCCCACCGTAATTGAGCCGCTGTAAGTAATTTTGATATCATCCGTGGTTGGATTGCTAGAAGGCCCCATTACAAACCCTCCCTCAGTCACAGGAGATCCACCATCATCAGAAACATTCCCAATTAATAGTGCTGAAAAGGCAGTTATATTGGAAGCTGGTAATGTAGATACCGTTGGTAAATCCGCTGCCATTTCTGTAGAAAAAATAATTTCATTTCCATAAGCAGTACCGTCACCATTAATCGCATAGGCTCGAACATAATAAGTACTACTTTCATTGAGGCCTGTGAGCTCTAAAGTAAAACTACCTAAGCCGTTATTACCGTCTGCAATTTTGACATCATCCGTGGTTGGATTGCTAGAAGTCCCAAATACTAGCCCTCTTTCAGTGACAGGCGACCCCCCTTCGTCAGAGACATTCCCTCCTATTACCGCAGAAAATCCAGTTATGTCAATAGCGGGAGTTGTTGTCACAATCGGTAAACTGCCCGCGCCAAGCGTGGTAAAGCTTATATGATCTCCATATGACGTTCCCTGAGAGTTAATCGCAAAAGCGCGAGCATAATAGGTGACATCGGAATCTAGCCCAGACAAGTTCGCTGAAAAGCCTCCAAGACCACTGCCTGCACTCAACTTTGTTCCTCTCACAGTGGTAGGATTTAAAAAAGTCGCATACACAATACCTCTTTCCGTAACACTGGCGTTGCCATCATCGGTAACATTCCCTCCTATTACAGCTGAATTTTCAGAAACAGAAGTAAGACTAGCCGTTGTTACGGAAGCTTTCATGAGCAAGGTTCCAGTCTCAGAGTCGTCTTCACAGGCAGCGAAAAGCATTGCAATTGCAAGTAGTAAAGTTGATAATAATTTAGTTGATTTCATTTGATATAATTTCATAGTGAACTCATTTGGCCCTGGTTTGCAGTGGCCTTTCATAAACCTTAAACATTTCTATTTAACCCCTTTCATTTCTATTAAGGGTTAATTTTGGCAGGGCAAAACGGACTCAGCTTCATCACCATTCAATCCGCATTCTCCATTCCTTTTCTCTCGTGGATTATTCCGTCCCAATTGAATTCGGTTTACGTTCAACTGTTTTCTGATTTCCCCTTCATGAAGAAAAATATTCTCCCTATTTGTTGTGTGTGTGATCAGCTCTTGTAAATGCCTTTAAAACCACTTATAATTTCTCTCGATATTATCGAGGCTACAATATTACTAACTGGCAAGCAAAATCATTTTGGTTTTATATGTCCCTATTGTGTAATCCCCAGGTATGTTACTGGAATTAATACGCGTTAGAAAAGATAAACAGTCCATTCTTCATTCATACTTTTTCGATGCCTAATATTCAGTATTATTTCTATGAGTAAGTCTCAACAACAGTATGGCGCTGTAACTCGTGCAAGATAAAAAATAAGTTCCTATTTTTATTCTGCAACTAAAATAAATTCGGTGAGTATGCGAATCACCAAAATGTCCGCAAAAGATCTTACATCGTATTCCATTGCGTTCAAAGTTTTTTACCTACAGCGGATTTTCATCTCCCTATCTTTTCAAAACAACCGCTTTACCTCCGATTCATCACCAATCTCTCCCTGCTCATCAGTGGTCACATGCAAAACCCCGGGCTGTCGACCCTCCTTAAATACGCCATAACGATCTTCCACACCCAGGGCCTCTGCTCCATTGCGACAGGCCCAGTTGAGGAGCGTTGCGGAATCCAGAGCGGAAAAATACCTTCTGATTGTCTTAATTTCTTCGAGGACACTCAATTGCCAATTCGAGCTGAGGCTGTCCGTGCCAATGACCATTTTTGCCCCGGCATCCAGGAAAAACTGATAATTGGGCAAACGGTTTTCGATATACAAATTGGCATTGGGACAGGTACACCAGTACACCTTCTCAAGCTTTTCTGTGGCGGCAGCGATATCTTTGGGTTGCGTAAAGCTGTTGTGAATGAAAAGGGTGGGTGTTTCCGAAGGGACATGAGGCAGAACCGATCTCAAACTGCTTTTTCCTGAGGCATTAAACCCATCGAGGTTCAGGCCAAAATGCCCGTAGAAATTATGGAATCCCCCGGTGCCTTTCTCAAACAACTCATCCTCATCTGCTGTTTCCTGGTTGTGGATGCTCAGATGCTGAGAAACCCCGGTAATGGATTGGAAAAGTTGATCGGAAACGCTGTAAGGGGCATGAGGTGTCAAACTCGCAGACAAGCCCATTTCTTTGGCCTTCTCATACAAGACAACACCACCCTGGAAATGCTCTTCGGCCTTGTCTTCCTGCATCAGGTCAAACAACTCCAGGAAGCTGTGGTAGTAAATCGGACTTTCTGCCTTGACTTTAAAACTGTCACTGACATTGGAAATATCACCCACGGCATTGATCCCCGCCTCATACATGGCGCGGTCAGCCTCAATCATCTTTTCCGCAATCACTTCTGGAGGGAAATCCCGCTTCTCCACAATGCCCGTGATGAAAGGAATCAGCCGGGTGCCAGTTGGTATTTGTTCCCTTAGGTGAGAAAGCTCCAGGTGGCAATGTGTATTCACAAAACCCGGACAAAGAATACCATTATAATGCTTTACGTCAGACATGTCTACCTCTGCCGGACTGCTTATGCCCTCTATATTGCCGTTGTCTTTTACATGAAGTATCCAGTCATGTCCCTGGAGCTGGGGATCAAGGGTGAGGACTTTATCAGCCGTGATTTTCATCATATTCTTCAGTTTACGAATTGAACCAGGAGACCATTCTTCAATCTGGGCTTGAACAAGGTGGATTTTGGAGGTAAAATAATGCGCCTGTCAAGTAAATATTTGAAGTCGTCCCGGGTGAGGCTGGGCAACAAAAAGGCCATCGACCCTTCTTCAAGCGTCTTGGATTTAAGATAATCCAGGCCCCTGGTAGAATCGATGTAATTGATCCGCGTATCGTGTCGGATGTCTTCGCAATGAAAGAGTTCTTTAAAGACATGTTCGTTAAGTAAGTCGGTCTCCAGCCGCACCTCACCTTCGTGATTTTTGAGGATGTCCTCCCTCCAGGTAAGTTGCATCCACTGGTCATTAAAATACAAAAACATGCCCGGGCCCTCCATTTGCAACCTGGCATAACTGGGTGGGCTCAGCATAGGCCTTATTTCAAATACAGATTTGAGCCGAATAATGGATTGATAAGGATCACTAAACAAATCCGCATCGGTTACTACACGATGATAGGCGTGAATATCAAGATTATCCAGGGAAAAGTAAGCGGTCATGATTCTGCTGTATCGCTGATCAAAATTACTTTGCTGGTACGTCTTGGCGAAAGCTTCCGTGCGATGATGTCCGTCAGCGATATAAACCTGTTCAAAGGAAGAGAGAATGGATTGCACCCTGCCGATGTATTCTCCCGTTTGCATCACCCAAAACTGATGCACGGTTCCATTACCCAAATCAGCTTCATAATCAGGTGGTCGACGATCAATGAATTCTGCAAGAAAGTCGTCCAATCCTGTATCTCCGGGACAAGTCAACAGGATGGGCTTTATTAATGCCTCTCGTTCTTCAAGGGCGTCCATCTGCCATTGCTCCTTTTCTGCAAGGGTCAATTCGTGCTTGATAATACGGCCAGAAATGTAATCCTGTATGTGCGTCAGTCCTACAACACCCGTATAATTTCTGCCGTTGTAGACAATATTGTGCACAACCAGACCCGCTTCATCTGGGCGGTGGTACAGGTCTTTTACAGATGAAAAATTTTTCTTGGCAGTTTTGACCAGGCCTGGATAGTCCTTTGTTTTCTTAGGCAAGCCTGCTCGAAACGGAACAATATTGATCATACCTAAGCTTGTTTATTGAGGCCGTCGAATTTAAGACAATAATTCAGGAAGGTGGGTTGATCAGGCCCCTTTTTTCTGCTTCTGACAACCAGTAATCCTCACGACTTCGCATGATGCGCTGCTCCTGCTCAGATTTATCACCGTAACCCACCATGTGCAATAAGCCGTGCAACATCACACGCATCAATTCCCTTAGAAAGCCCTGATCGTATGCAATGGCATTCTCCCGAACGCGATCTACACTGATAAAAATATCACAACTGACGGGATCATAGCTATAAGGAAAAGTAATGATGTCTGTAAGACTATCGTGTTGGAGGTAGTCTTTATTGATCTTCAATAAATAAGTGTCCACACAAAAAATGATCTGGATTTCACCTGCTTGCGCCTCTTCTTGCCGGAGCATATCAGAGAAAAATGCCCCTAATTCAGTGGTATTTGTAGGCTGGAAATCGGTTTGCTCCGAATGAAAGGCAATGCTCATCATTTAGCCGACTAACCCTGGAGCCATGTTCAAATCAAATTTCAGTATTACGGTGCGACCACTGTTTGCATAGCAAAAATCATGGGACAGGGTTTTCATCAGGTAAACTCCTCTGCCATCACATTCTGCAAGACTCTGCTCCTCTGTTGGGTCAACGGATAGCTCTCCGTGATCAAAACCGCTTCCCTCGTCTGAGACACTTAATTCCAGCCTGCCTGAACGCTGAATCATTTTCAGTTGCACTTTTTTTTGCTCATCAAATTCATTTCCGTGCTTGATGGCATTTTGCACCGCTTCCATCAGTGAGATAAGAATGTCTCCGAAGAGAACTTCACACCTGCAATCGTCTTTGAGAAATGATCTGAGAAGAGATTCCAATTCATTAATGCATTCCGTGTCGGAATCCAGCTCGACTACCTGATCCATATTACTTCCATCTATTCCAATTACAAATTAATAAGAATTCCTCAACTTTGCAATGACTGGTAGTAGTCCTCTACCATTTTCTTGTAAAATGGTGATAGCTCCGGATTGTTCTTTCTGTACTCCCTGATTTCCTGGCGTCGCTGTCTTAGGTACTCTTCCAATTCGGGTGGCAATTGCCGGTTTTTGTCTTCGCCCTTCTCTGATTCTCGTTTTTTGTCTTTGCCACGCTCTCGCTCTGCGCGCTCGGATTCAAGTAATCGGGTCTCAATCATCTCCTGGCGCCTCAACATCTCAGCACTGAGCCGCTTATTGACCAATTCCTTTTCCGTTTTGTTCATCTGATCCATGATGTCCTGCAAGTCTTTGGCATTTTGCCCGCTTTGCTGCATTTCGCGCTCCATTTCTCTCAGAGCTCGTCTAAGCGCAGCTTGCTTAGCAGACATTTTAGCAAACTCCTCGCTGGAAACCTGTCCCTCTCCGTTTTTCATCCGCTTTAGAAGTCCTTTCATCTGCTCGTTCAGAGATTTTTGTCCCTTACTGATCTTGTCCTTGGGCACACTCCCGGGATTGGGTTTGGCCCCTCCCGGCTTGCTGCAGTTCTGACTGCCAGGCATACTTTTACTCATGCTTTGCTGCATATTGCTCATGGCCTCGCTCAACATAAGGGCCAAATCATTAAGATAAGTCATGGCACGCTGCTGACTCGCCTGTCCCTGGTTGACCTTTCTGTCTTCCAATGAAGTCTTGGCATCCTTGAAGTTGAACTTAACATCGGCCACTTTTTCAAGGACAAACTGTTCTATCTGAGCATTTCGCTTGCTCAAGGCAATTAAACTGTCTTCCACTACCCGAAAATCATCCTTGAGCTCATTCTGAAACTGAACCAATGACACATATTTCGGCGTATTTTCCTGAACAGCAGCAATGTCATCAATCAAATCCTCCTGCGCGTAGGAAATAGTCACGAGATTTTCCATGATCTGGCGCAGGACTTCCATATCTTCTTTTTGCTGTTCGGCCGCTCCAGACTGCATCCCGGATTTCATTGTCTGGGCCATTTTTTTCATGTTTTCAGAGGCTTTTTTCTGGGATTCGCTCGCCTTACCAGATTCATTCTGTTCCATTTGCTCCCCGGCATTCTCTAAATTTTCTTCTATCTCCTTTTCATCCTCAGACATGTCACCAAAAGGAAGCTTGTTTTCAAGGGACTCATTCTCCTTTTTGATTTGATCCATTTCTTTTTTGATGTCCTCAAATTCTTTTTCGATGTCCTCCTGTTGCTGTTTTTTCTCCTCGTCTACACCTTCTTGCTCCGTTTTCTCAGACAATTTTTCCTGTTCTTCTGCCAGTTTCTCCAATTTGTCGAGCTCCTGATTCATTCGATTTTCCAGGTCCAGTTGCTTGTACAGCTCCATCATACGCTCCATTTCCTGCTCTACCTCTTCTTCGTTCATCTCCATCTCCTCGGTCATCTCGAGCATCTCGTCCTTGTTGAGCTTTTCCATGAGTTCACGGATTTTTTCCATCAACTCCTTAGTCTCATCATCCATCATTTCTTCCAGGCGCTTCTGTATTTCTTCCTGCTTTTTCAGCATTTCCTGGTTTTCCTGAGAAAGCTCTTTTTGCTTTTCGAGGTTTTTCTCCATTTTCTCCTTGGCCTCTTTCATTTCTTTTTCGAAACGCTCCTGCTCTTCGAGTAGTTTTTCGAGATCTTTCTTATCCTGCCAGCTGGCTTCTTTCTTTTGCAACAATTTCTCACGCAACTTTTTAAGCCTTTCCTGGATGTCTTTAGATTTATCGAGGCGGTCTTTCATTTTATCCAGCGCCTCCTTAGAGTTCTCTTTAATCTGATCTTTAACTTCTTCTTTACTCGGCTTGCGGTGGCTAAACAGTTCTGTTTTAGTTGATTTACTGCCGTTTACTCCATCATTATCAAATACCTCGAAATAATAACCGAGCGATTGTCCGGCTGCCAGGTCGTATTCCTGAGGGTCCAACATGTATTCAAATGGGAAAGAGGAATTCGGATCTTCATTTATGACCACTTCGTCCTCACGCACCAGGCTACCACTTTCATCACGAATTTCGTAATGAAAGACAAATCGTCGCACACCGTAATCATCTGAAACTGTACCTGTGAAATAACTCAATCCTGTATCCGTACTATCCTGGAAACGATCAAGGTTGATGGTGGGATATTCGTCTTTGATCACCTGGAGGTTGTAACGCACGCTGTCTGCCAAGCCGTAGGTTTCATTAGAAACTTTCAATTGATACGCCTGGGATTGGCGAATGATTTTTGTGGTGGCATAGCGGTTTTCCCCCGATGCATTCAAGGCTGTTTGGATGTCATCCATGCGCATCATTAATTGATCTGCTCCTTTAGTGAGAAAAATCCACTGCACCTTAGATCCCTCTGGGACGATTAAATCCCCGGTATTATTGAAGGTGTCGTCTTTCAGTCCTGTGTATGAAGGGGCATCCACCAGCACTTCAAACTGAACAATGGCTGGTTGCTCAATGACCTCCAATTCATAAGCTTTGGATCGAAAACCGTTGGCTCCCAGGTAAAAAGAGGTATTCTTGTACACATTTTTGAACTGGTAGCTGTGCTTTTGCGTGCTTTGTCGACTCATGGGATATTCCAGCCCATTGATGTAGACAAAAACCTCTTCAGGAAGCACCTCTCCCTCCATGTGCACATCAAGCATGAAATTCTCATTCTGTGCGACTTGTAATTGCTCATTCTGAACGATAAAGTCAAAGGGCATAAGACGCTCGAAATCTTCATTGTTGCGTATGATGCGCTGGGTACTGTCCTGAATCAGGGATGGCGCGACCATGAAAAGACCAGCAATGATCAGCAGCGGCGGTAAGACCCATTTGAGATGCTTTTTGTTTTGGGTCAGATCGATGGCTTTCGAAAATGTCGTTAATCTAAGACTGCTCGACTTCTGCTCAATACTCGCCTCAATGAGCTCCTTACTGGCATAAGCCTCTTTATCCAGGCCCTGCCGCAATTGCAATACGTTGAGTAAGCGATCCTGAATTTGCTCGAAATGATCCCCAATAATAACAGCGGCCTGGTCATGACTGATGACACTCCCCAGGCGGAAATACCTCAATAGCGGCAAGAAGACCCAGATCACGAGTGCCAGAGTACCACCACCAAAAAGGGCGATAAAGAAAAACTTTCTCACAGCCTTGCTAAAGTAAAACTGTGCCTCCAGCAGGCTAAAAATTAACCACATCCCCAAGAATAACCCAGAAGTCCACAAAAATCCCCGGATGATTTTATTCAAATAATACTTTCGAATAAAACTGTCCAGTTGTTGAATGAGAAAGTTGTAGTTGGTCATATTCAGCTACCTGTTTAATAAGGACAACGCATCTGTTGTCATGCTTGTTACAAATGCGGCTTTCAAAAGTACAATTTCCATGCCTCTAATGCATAAATGTTTTTTGCCTTTCAGATCCACGTGAAACAAAGCGAATGTGCACGGAATAATATAACTTTGTATAACCGGAATGTAAATGATGCTTAAAAAACTACTTTGCCTCGCAATTTTCTTCCTTGCGTTAGCGGGAATGTCATCGCTTTGGTCGCAGCAGCTCTTTAAACCCGCCACTAAAGCCCTTGAGGCGGATGGCCAAGAATGGATGAGCCCAAAGAATAGAACCCTGTTTCAGTTCGATCACCGCAGCTTCCACGAGAAAAAAAATGACATAGCAGAACTAGAACTGCCAGGTCCTGACGGACAAATGCAGCATTTCATCTGCCGGGAAAACGAACTACTACCGAAAGCCCTCAGGGAGAAATACGGTTTCAATTCCTGGGACATCAGCAATCCCAAGACCGGGGCCTCAGGCAAAATGGACTGGACTGCCAAGGGCCTCCGCATTCAGGTGTTCAGTGAAAAAGGAAATTACTACCTGGAACCTTTACTTGCGGCAGGAAATAAGGAATGGGTGCAGGTTTTTTATGAGAAAGCATTTTCATCCAACCGTGCATTTTATTGTCATACGAAGCAGGAGGAGACTATTGTGTCGCCGGATAAGTCTTCAGATGGCACTTTTGGTAACAACAGACGTATTTTTGACCTGGCCATAGCAGTAACAGGGGAGTATACAGCGTTTTTTGGAGGTACGGTGCAAGAAGGATTATCCGGAATTGTCACCACCGTGAACAGAGCCAACCAGATCTTTGAACGAGAATTGGCCACTACATTCAGGCTGGTTGCAGACAATGACCTCATCGTATTCACAGATCCCGACACGGATCCATTTACCAATGGCAACCTGAGTCAAATGCTGAGTGAAAACCAGGAAACCATTAACCAGATCATCGGATCTGCCAACTATGATGTAGGACATGTTTTTGGTACCGTGGGAGGGGGACTGGCACGTGTCAATTCCCTTTGTAATTCCTTTACGAAAGCCCGGGCAGCTACAGCCCTTTCCTTTCCACAGGGCGACGTCTTTAATGTGGACTATTTCTGCCACGAATTGGGACACCAGTTTGGTGCCACCCACACATTCAACAACTGTTCCGGCAATTGGGGCGGCCTCACCGCATTCGAGCCCGGGAGTGGAAGTTCTATTATGTCTTATGCCGGTATTTGCGGTAGTACGAATGTACAAATGGCCTCTAACCGTTTCTTTCATGTGGGAAGCCTCGAGCAAATGGCCAATACAGGAACGGGTTGTGCCAATATTCAGAATCCCGGCAATGAAGCGCCGGAGTGTTTCATTCTCACACCAGACGGCCTTACTTTACCAATCAATACGCCATTCTACTTAGAAGGGACAGGAGACGACGATGAAAGTGAAGCGTTAATCTACAGCTGGGATCAAATGGATGTTTCGGTTCTGGAGCCCTACGGAGAGCCCAACCAGGACGGACCTCTTTTTACACACCTGGCTGCAGATACAGCAGGAGCCCTGCGCTACTTTCCCTCTTTGGAAAATATAGTCCTTGGCGGCAGCCCGGATGAAGTCCTGCCAAACAGCAACCGACAGGTCAATTTTAACCTTACCGCCAGAGATCAGCACCCGGGCGGAGGAGCATTGAATTATAAATCAATCCGCTTGAATTTCACAGATCAGGCAGGGCCTTTCCAACTCTTACACCCTACTGAAGACGGTCTTAGCTTTGAAGAAGGTGATTTGATGGAAGTTCGGTGGGATGTGGCAGGAACTGCCCAGGCACCGGTTGACTGTCAATTGGTCAATATTTTGCTTTCCGTCGACGGAGGATTCACCTATCCCTTCATATTGCAGGAATTGACACCAAATGACGGTGTAGAAATGGTGGCTTTGCCACTGGCGCAAAGTCCCTCCTGCCGCAT
>DATFJT010000075.1:0-54493 GCA_035269065.1 Saprospiraceae bacterium
TTCAAGTGAACGCAATATTGCTTTCCTCGTTCATGAGAAAGATCAAGACCGCAGCATTAATGCCTTGCACAGTGAGTTTTTCAAATAAAAAATATGGGTTTTCGCTTTTCTTTTCCTATTCCAGTATCAATCAAGGACTACACTGAACCCGGACCATACCTGGCTATTTCTGAGCCCTGTTTGTTTGTTCAAGCGGAGGCTCAAGATGAATTTGCCATTGAAAATGCTACGGGGAAACCCCTACCTGAACATCACCATTTAGCCATTTTCAAAATGCTGCGGAAAAGCCTTTCACTGGATCGTGCTTATAAATTCAAGCTTAGCTGTTCACTTCCAGAGCTGTTAGCAAATGAGGGGGATTTATTTCCCATGGCTGTAATCATGAGTGCCTATCATATTCAACACAAGCGCTTCAATAGACCAATGAGAGAAGAGGTTTTAAACCTGCTTTTTTCAGAAGGGCTTATCACGAACAAGGCCTTTTGTTTGACCTCAAGCATCGGTGGAATACTATTTTCTTCCCCAGACCTACCCTATGTTCAGCTCAGACTTCCAAAAGGTATTCACGCCTGTCTTGACACCGGAGCAGTACCTTTTCCAACGCAAGGGGCCACAACCCATCGATTACTGCTTTTACAGAAAGCCTGCTTACTCACTATACCCAACCTGCTTCAAGACGCATTATCCGCTGACCCTAGAATCATGAATAGTCGTCACCCCGCATACTTAGGGACTTTGCCCACCTCTTCGGGTCATTTACACTTCTTTGAAAACAAAGCAGCACTGGATAGGGTTTTAGAAGCGGAGGGCATGCATCAGGCCCATCAGGTAGCTTTAAACCTGAATGGCTTTGAGAAAAGTTAAGCATGTTCCACGTGGAACATCTGGTCATTTGTTCTAATATATGTTCCACGTGGAACACCGGTGATTAAATACTTTTCATCTGTCTCCAAGTTTTAGTATACTTGTTCTCTTTTGTTGTAACCTGAAATGTTTTATATGAGGCTTATACTCCTGCTCATCATTCTGCCCCTTGTGGTGTATTCACAGAACCCGAATAATAACTACAACTTGTTTAAACAATTGGACGAGCGCTTGCCAACACCCAATGTTTACAGGAACGCTGCCGGAGCACCCGGTCACCTCTATTGGCAGCAAAAGGTAGACTATGATATAGACCTCAGGCTGGACGATCAGAACCAGAAGATTTACGGAGAGGAATGGATTACCTACTACAACAACTCCCCAGATCCGCTAGACTACTTATGGGTTCAACTCGATCAAAATGTTAGGTCTTTTGATTCTCAAACAAAGAAGGCTTCGGAAAAACAGGCATCCAATCGAATGTCCTTCAGCGCTCTACACAGAATGCTGAATGACTTTGACGGAGGCTTTAAAATAGAGTCCGTTACAGATCAAAATAAGGACGAACTGGAACACACAATCGTCCATACCATGATGCGCATCGATTTAGATGAAGTTCTAAAGCCCGGAGATAGCTGCAAAATCTATATCAAATGGTGGTACAACATAAATGATCGTATGCAAATTGGTGGGCGGAGTGGATATGAATACTTCCCCGAAGAAGACAATTATCTATATACCATTGCACAATTCTATCCACGCATGTGCAAATACAATGACGTCTACGGTTGGCAAAACAAGCAATTCCTTGGCCGCGGTGAGTTTACTCTGGAATTCGGTGATTATAATGTCGCCATCACTGTTCCTTCTGATCATGTCGTAGGTGCCACAGGGGTACTTCAAAATAGCAAGGATATACTCAGCAATAAACAACTCAAGCGCCTAAAAGCTTCCAAGACCTCATTTGAACAACCAGTTCTTATAATCACACAAGATGAAGCAGAAAAAAATGAAAAAGTCAAATCTACCGATGAGAAGACCTGGATTTTCCACGCTGACAATGTGAGGGACTTCGCTTTTGCCAGTTCCAGAAAATTCATATGGGATGCCATGGCTGTTGAACAAAGCCAAGATACTGTTATGGCCATGAGCTTATATCCCAAAGAAGGGAATCCACTCTGGGAACGATACAGTACCAAAGCAGTAGCGCACACACTTAAATGGTATACGCACTATACCTTCGATTACCCATATCCCGTAGCCTACTCCATTCACACTAAACGCATAGGAATGGAATATCCTATGATATGTTTTAATTATGGGAGACCGGAAGAGGACGGAACCTATTCCGAACGGATGAAATACGGAATGATTTCCGTTATTATACACGAAGTTGGACACAATTACTTTCCCATGATCGTCAACTCTGATGAGAGGCAATGGACATGGATGGATGAAGGACTTAATTCCTTCTTACAATATCTTTCAGAACAACAGTGGGAGCGCAATTATCCATCACGCAGAGGTCCAGCATATAAAATCGTTCAATACATGAAAGGAGATAAAAACCAAATTACTCCTATCATGACCAATAGTGAGTCCCTCTTCCAGTTCGGAAACAACGCTTATGGTAAACCCGCCACAGCCCTGAATATTCTGCGAGAAACCATTCTGGGAAGAGAGCTCTTTGATTTTGCTTTCAAAAAATACTCCAGACGATGGATGTTCAAACACCCTACCCCCGCTGACTTCTTTCGCACAATGGAGGATGCTTCAGGTATAGATCTGGATTGGTTTTGGAGAAGCTGGTTTTACACAACCGACCATGTCGACATTGCCATTAACTCTGTGAAAGAATTAAAAATGAATACCGGAAACCCTGATGATTCCCAAAACCAAAACGACGACTCCAGTGAAGATAAATACATTGGCAACATCATCAACGCTGATGACATACATCAAACATACGATGAAATAGATCCCACCTTAATAGATTTCTATTCTACTTACAACCCTGAGGCCCCCACCGCAAAGAAGCGTGAAACCTATCAATCATTTTTGGAATCGCTCGATGAGAATGACAAACAGTTGATTGACAGCACTTTATACCTATATGAATTGGAGTTTGAACGCATCGGTGGTATACCCATGCCCATTATACTGGGCTTACATTTTATGGATGGCAGTTATCAGAAAGAAACCTTACCAGCTGAAATTTGGCGTTTCAACAGCCCCGTGGTTCACAAAATACTTGCTTACGACAAGGAGCTCAAATCAGTGGAATTAGATCCCAACCTGGAAACAGCTGATATCGATGTTAGCAACAATAGCTACCCTCCTCAACAACAAATCACCCGCTTCAAGGTCTACAAACAAAAAGAACGTTCAGGTACAAACCCCATGCAGGAGGCACAAGCTGATGACGATTAATTGCACTGTTTCAAAGAAATGAAAACTATTGGACAGAATTGTAAAACTTCTCCAGGTGCTCATTAAATAAGGACGGATGCTCCATCATAGGCGCATGTCCACATTTATCCACCAGCACCAACTGGCTGTTGGGCAGTAACTCATGAAACTTCTCCCCTACAAAAGGTGGTGTTATAGTATCATCCTTTCCCCAAACAAGCAAAGCCGGTATTGTTAGCTCCTTCAGCCTGTTCTCTATATTGTTTCTCAGCGCAGACTTTGCCGCATAAATGATGCGCACTACACGGTTTCTGTCATTCACCGTTTCAAAAACCTCACGAACTAAATCATCTGTTGCAACAGCAGGGTCATAAAAGGTCTTCTCTACACGATTCTTGACCCATTCATAGTTTTCTCTTTTCGGCCAGGAGCTTCCCATTGGGTTTTCAAAGAGCCCGGAGCTACCGGTCAAGGTCATGGACTTAACCAATTCTTGCTTTCTCAAGCAATACAATATACACAAGTGCCCCCCCAGGGAGTTGCCAAGCATATGAAAGTTCTTATAACCTTTGTGCTCCACAAAATCCTCTACAAAATTAGTCAGCCCTTTAAGCCCTACTTTTCTCAATGGTAATTCAAATATGGGCAAGGCAGGAACTACAACATTATAACGAGGAGAAAAGTGGTCAATAATCCCGTCGAAATTACTCAAGCCGCCCATTAACCCGTGCAAAAGCACAATAGTCTCTTCTGATTCGGGATTGCTCTCAATGTATTTGTAACCGTTCTCCTCCGTAAATTTTGTCATCCCTAATTGGTATAAGTAAGAAATAAATATAACAGCTTTAACCCGCTTTTCCGTGGCATTTTTTATACTTCTTGCCACTTCCGCAAGGACAAGGATCATTCCTGCCTACTTTCTCGCCCTCTCGGACAAAAGTCTCTGGCTTCTTAGCTCCCCCTCCACCAGCTGAGGCCGCTGCTTTTTGCATAGCCCGGTTTTCTTCCTCTCTCTTATTGGTACTCATTTTACTGGTGTCCGTTTTCTGCTCACGCGCTTCCCGAATATTGGGTTCTTCCATGTCTAGCGCCAGGTATCCACCCAATAAGAAGGAGGTTACCTCACTGTTTATTTTATAAATTAAAGCCTCAAAAAGATTGTAGGCTTCCATCTTATATATAACCAAAGGATCCTTTTGTTCAAACGAAGCAGACTGCACCGAGTCCTTCAACTCGTCCATACTTCGGAGATGCTCTTTCCAATTATCATCTATCAAGGCTAAGGTCACCGCCTTTTCTATGTCCCTTGTAATTGTTTCTCCTTTGCTATCCACAGCTGCCTTCAGGTCAGCCGATATATTGATACTTTTTGATGATCCATCTGTAAATGGAATGGCAATTCTCTTATACTTGTGGCCCTCTTTCTCATACACACGCTTAATCACGGGTAAAAGAACACGCACCATTCGCTCTCCTTTCTGTTTGTATTCGGCCATGACTTTCTCCATGACCACATCTGCCAACTTATTGGCGTCATACTTGAGAAAGATACGCTCATCTACTTCATGGTTCACCCCTAATCTCAACATCTCACTTTGGAAAGACTCATAATCATCGTCTGCCTTGGTTTCGAAAACGATACCGTCCATTCTACCCTGAAACATCTGATATAAATCTACACTCAAACGCTCTCCACTTAAAGCATTCTTTCTCTTCTTATAAATGGCATCACGCTGAATATTCATGATGTCATCATACTCCAGCAAACGCTTCCTGATTCCAAAATTGTTTTCTTCAACCTTCTTCTGCGCACGCTCAATAGATTTAGAAACCATGCTGTGCTGTATAACCTCCCCTTCCTTGTGCCCCATTCTATCCATGAGTTTCGCGATGCGTTCAGAATTGAATAAACGCATGAGACTATCTTCTAAAGAAACAAAGAACTGCGAGCTACCGGGGTCTCCCTGACGACCACTACGGCCTCTCAATTGTCTGTCCACCCGGCGGCTGTCATGACGCTCCGTACCTATGATGGCCAATCCACCATTCTCTTTCACCTCATCATTAATTTTAATATCCGTACCCCGACCCGCCATGTTGGTAGCAATGGTAACATTTCCAGCTTTTCCTGCCTCTGCTACTACCTGAGCCTCTCGCTGATGTTGCTTTGCATTCAACACATTGTGTTTCACTTTTCTCAAATTCAACATCCGACTTAGCTTTTCAGATACTTCCACGGAGGTAGTTCCCACAAGAATAGGCCTTCCCTGCTCGCTTAATTCCTGAATGTGGTCGATCACTGCATTGAACTTTTCGCGCTGTGTTTTAAATACCAAATCCTCTTCATCTTTTCTGACGATCGGTTTATTGGTAGGAATGACCACAACGTCCAGTTCATATATTTCCCAGAACTCACCCGCTTCGGTCTCTGCCGTACCCGTCATACCACAAAGTTTGTGGTACATCCTGAAATAGTTCTGCAGGGTCACCGTCGCATAAGTCTGAGTGATGTCCCCGACTTTTACTTTTTCCTTAGCCTCCAGTGCCTGGTGCAATCCGTCACTATAGCGACGACCTTCCATCACACGCCCTGTTTGTTCATCTACAATTTTTACCTGGCCGTCAATGACGACATATTCTTGATCTTTTTCAAAAAGGGTATAAGCCTTTAACAATTGATTCGTTGAGTGTATTCGCTTGGATTTAACACTATAATCCTGAACCAAACGATCCTTTTTCTCATCTTTCTCCTCATCAGAAAGACTATCATCATCCTCAATCTGCATAGTTTCCAGTGCAATATCCGGCATAATGAAGAAGTTGCTGTCCTCATTGCCCCGGGCCAAAAACTCTGCACCATTCTCTGTCAATTCAACTGACCTGTTCTTCTCATCAATGATGAAAAACAATTCATCATCTACCAGGTGCATGTTTTTACTTTGTTCCTGCATGTAGAAATTCTCCGCCTTCTGCAGCAATACTTTGATGCCCTCCTCACTCAAAAACTTGATAAGAGGACGACTTTTCGGCAAGGCATGAAAAGCTCTTAAAAGAGCCATACCTCCCTCACCTTCATTATAACCTGTAGAGCCCTCTGCAATCAATTTCTTTGCTTCAGCCAAAAATTTTGTCGCCAGTTTCCTTTGTTCTGATACCAGTCCCTCAATTTTGGGTCGCAAGGCTTCGTATTCCTGAATTTCACTTCCCTGTGCTACTGGACCAGATATAATCAATGGTGTCCTCGCATCGTCAATCAAAACGGAGTCTACTTCATCAATCATGGTATAATGCAATGGTCGTTGCACCTTTTCCGCTGTTGACAGCACCATATTGTCTCTCAGATAATCAAAGCCAAACTCATTATTGGTTCCATACGTGATATCCGCACTATAAGCCTGACGCCTCTGCGGAGAATGCGGTCTGTACTTGTCAATACAATCTACCGTTAACAAGAGGAACTCCATGATCGGACCTATCCACTCTGCATCCCTTCTAGCCAGATAATCGTTAACCGTGATCACATGTACTCCCTCTTCCGCCAGAGCATTTAAATACGCTGGCAAGGTGGCAACCAAGGTTTTACCCTCACCCGTCGCCATCTCCGCAATTTTACCTTCATGCAGCACCATACCCCCTATCAGCTGCACATCATAATGCACCATTTTCCAATCCACTTCTCCTCCAGCTGCTGTCCACTTTGTCTTCCAGGTGGCTTTATCACCGTCTATGAGAATATAGTCTTTAGAAGCCGCCAGATTCCGGTCATGCTCCAATGCCTTCACGGAAATACTATCATTTTCAGTAAATCTACGTGCCGTCTCTTTCACCACTGCAAATGCTTCCGGGAGAATCTTCATTAATACATCTTCGAGCGCTTCATTCCGGTTTAGAACCACTTCATCAATCTCTTTAAATAAAGCTTCTTTCTCTGGAATATGCTCCGTTTGCTCTGCCTCCTTCTGCAGTCGGTCCATTTCTTCTCGATACTCCTTCAGTTCTTCCTGTATGAATTCTTTGAAGGAGCGTGTTTTATCTCTCAAATCTTCATGACTGAGGGACTTCAGTTTTTCGAACTGCTCATTACATTCTTCCACAAGTGGAGTGTAATATTTTATATCTTTTTCCTGTTTGGTGCCAAAAAGCTGACCAACGGATTTGGAAAGGAATTTTAACATGTATGTTTTCTTAGATGTACGTTATATTTCTTATTGAATCATGAAACGTTCCAATTCAAAAAATATGCATAATTTCTGCCAATATGTCCAATAATTGCATTTCTACTTCTTCAAGCCTATGCTTTTTCGCTATTCTGTTGATCTGCTCATGCCAGAATAACGATACGTTTCGTTGGCAAAAATACTACCTCTCACCGAGGCTTTCTAATGAATCCCTCGTTTATCACTACGTGGGTACTATCGATGGTAAACCTACTGAACGATTTGTTGTACACAGCAAAGACGGTGATACGCTTCAACATATTTACCTCAATTCTCAGGGACATAAAGATCAAGTCATCCTCGAACAAGTATTTCCCGATGGTATTCAGGTCTTGAAGTATACGCTCCTTGATGGCAAAGATTCTACAGATGCCTCCATTCTAGAAAACAACATCTTCAGCTTTGTTCCTCTTAGCCATAAGCAATACCTCACTACCGAGCTCCAATGGGCGAGCCCCGCAGACTCCTCCCATAATAAAGTAATTAAGCTACGACGTTTCCGAAAGGACACCACCATTGAGTTTAATGGTGAAAAGGTCTCTGCCCTCATTTTTGACACCAGCGAAGAAATTACAAATACGAAAGGCAATACCTTTAACTACAATATCATAGGCCGTGAAATCTATGCAGAACATATAGGCTTATTCAAAGAATTGAAACATATTGAAAACGCTTATCGTTTGAACTTTGAGCTGAAAAGTATATTATCTCCAAACGAAGATGAATTCTACAATGAATAAAATCAAGTGGCTGGTTGTTTTTTTCTTTTGCTTTTTTATTGGTCTTTCTCCATCCAAAGCCCAAATTGAGGCCCCAGATCTAACATGCATCTCCGCTGATTCTCTCTTTTTCCAGCAAGTCAATCCATCTTGTGGGTCCGCTACCGGTATAGTAATTTATATCTCCCAGACACTAGACGGGCCTTATCAGGTTTTGGACAGCCTTAATGATCTCACAGCTACGAACTATGTTCATGATACTACGGGCACTTTTTTCTATTTCTTGCAATCTGTTGCAGACTGCCCTGGTGAAATACCCCTCAATTCCGACACCCTGAGCAATCAGTCTATCCAGCCAATTGACATCTTAAGTGCCTCTGTCGAAGGCAACGGCATAAGACTTGTTTGGAGTGAGAGCAATAATCCCAATGTTCGCGATTATATTATTTTTCGATCCACCCCTTCCGGTTCTATTAGTATAGATACCATACCCGATACGACTTACCTTGACCTGGGAGCCGATATCGATATCATTCAAAACTATCTTGTGCTTGCAAGAGATGTGTGTGGTGAAACCAGTATTTTTCCAGAGGCCCATAACAGCATTATTATTGACACTCTCCTCTCTCCGTGCCTCGATGCCCAGGCCTTCCGCGTCAACCCTTACAGGGCCTGGCTTGACGATGGCTATATCATTTCCGTCTATGCCGACAACTTAAATGATCCAGATCCGCCGATGCTCCTTGACAGTTTTGACAACAGTCAAGATATCTTGATTAACGGTTTACTGAACGGTGTACCTTATTGCACCTATGTTGTGTTGGAAAACCAGGTCAATGGACGTATGGTAAGATCTTCGGATATTTGTTTTATTCCCAATTACAATCAACTTGTTGAATTCTTAGAAATTAAGCGTCTAAGTTTTACCCCTGGGCAATCTACCGATTTGTCTGTAGAATGGTCCTGGAATAGCAATGCCTCCATCGAAAATGCCGCCATTTATTCAGATCGTGACAGTTTTCCCATTCCTCTTTCGTTTCCCCTGAACCGTATCAACGGTCAGCTTATTCAGGCATTCCCCGGGGCACGCATCAATATTTGGACGGTGGATTCCTGCGATAATACACTTAGCAGCTCTTCTCACCTGGCGCCTAACCTAGACCTTTCGCTCGACAGAAGCAATCAACTCCAGGTAGATCACAACGGACCAGCCCTACCTACGCATATGATTTTTGTTTCCGCTCGTTTACTACTTATAGATAACTTGGGCAATCTGACCGCCATAGACAACAATCTCACAGCTAATGGCAGTTTCAATCTTGATGGTAATAACTTCGATGATGACGAGCTATGCTTAATCGTGGAATATCTTTTTCAAGACTCTATTACAAATAGAAACTATACCAGTTTTGGCCCTACAGATTGTGTTCAAAAATTTCCCAGCCTCTTTTTTCCCAACGCCTTCTCACCCAATGGCGTGAATTTCGAATTTAAAGCTCGTACTAAAAGGAGAACGATCAACGGATACTTGCTTCAGGTCTATGACCGGTATGGTCAAAAACTTTTTGAAACAGAAGATGTCTTGGAAGGTTGGAGTGGCTTAAACGAAAACGGAAGGCCGCTTGCCAGCGGAGTTTACCTGTATCGCGTACAAATCCAGAACGAGGCCTATGACTGGAAAAGCCAGGGAACAGTATTTCTACTGAAATAAGAGTGTCCTCATAAGAATAACCAGACCTGCTATTAAAAGCATACTCAGCAATATGTATGTATTTCGATTATGCAAAAAGTAAAATATGTCCATTGTACGTCTGCGAAACATCCGTGTGCGGAGAAAAGATATCTCGGTGTGGTTATAATTCAGCTTTTCCAATTGATTGCATATTTTTCTTGCTTTATCATATTCCTTTACCTGAGCATGAGCAGCAGCTTTTTTGTATAATATTGCGCTGTACTCGTACTTGGCTCCTTCCTCCCAATCCGGGTTGCTGAGTAAATACCCTAATGTCTCATCAACATGATTCAGAAACTTATAATATTGACCTTGTTCAAACAAGGAAATGACATAACGCCATTGATAGTGTGAGTCCGCGAAGAAATGTTTCCCTAAGCTCGCTACACTGTCTTCGTACTGCATAATATAATTATAATACTCCCGAACAGGTAAACTGTCTAGGTGTTTAAGCAGCCTTACAAGATCTGTGTGGTAATTATTACTCATGGTTTTATAGCATACAATACCGGTCGACTCGGACTTACATCTAAATCTATAGCTAATACTTGTAAATTCAAAACGTATTTACCGGCTTGAATGTTCTCTGGAAGCCGTATCAATTCCGTTATTGTCTTATGCTTTTGCCATTCTCCGTCTATATTCCAAAAAGCATGGTGAGCTAATAGTTTACCCCCGTCTTCCTCCTTATCCAACGAAGGCCACTCCACTAAGATGTGTTCTATGCCATTTTTATTGACCAAATCAATGGTACTGGCATGAAAATATACCGGGTTTTTCTCAGTAAACTGTCCATCATAGGCCTTAATTTTCGGGGTTCTCACGATCAATGCCTCCGTATCTTCCGGCCACATGGCATCTATATCTTCCGGCATCACAACCTGGTCTCCATTCTCTTTTTGGGTTAAGCCCGCATCTATCAGGTAGGCATTGTACAGAAACTTCTCAATACAGTTCGTCAAATAATGACCATTGTGGATGTGCCCATAACATTCCGTGTGCGTTGTAGTGCCATGGGGGTTTATATGTATGTTGAAAAAATTGACTGGTGACCCCTTCTCGATAGAACCGATATAATTTCCCGATGTAAAAGGGTCAAATCTTGGAGGGGCGGCTCCAAAACATTCAGGTATATTTACTCCATCCTTAATGGGAAAGGAAAGATCAATCGGTTGGTCCCAACATACATTTTCTGTCCACAAGGTCTTCCTCATTACCAATTTCTAAAATCTCTACCCCACCCCAATTTGCGGCGGATGGTTTCAATAAACTCTTCTTTTTCAAAACGCACCAATTTGACACAGAAGTTTTCCTTGACCACTTTTAGCTCTGTTTCTTCTGAAATGGTCTCCTTTCTGCTATCCATTGTACATAAAAAATTAGACCCCCTGCCTTCTACCCTGAAACTCAGTTCCACATTATCCGGTAACACCATAGGCCGGACGTTAAGATTATGAGGGGATACCGGGGTCAGCACAAAATTAGCACTCGTTGGGTAAATTATAGGTCCTCCACAACTCAATGAATAGGCGGTACTTCCTGTCGGTGTGCTGACAATGAGGCCATCACACCAATAAGAATTCAAATATTGACCATTCAAATACGCATGTATGGTGACCATGGAAGAACTGTCACTTTTCAAGACAGCAAATTCATTAAGCGCAATATTGTCATCTCCAAAAAGCCCGTTCTCTGTTTCTAACCGTACCAAGCTGCGGTCTTCTGTATAGTATTCTCCAGCTATAATTTTATCTAAATGAAGCTTAACCGTGCGTTTTTCCACATTAGCAAGAAATCCGAGACGACCCATATTGATACCAACGACTGGTATCTCTAATCCTCTTATATAGGTCACAAGTTTCAATATGGTACCATCTCCCCCCAGGCTAAAAATATAATCTGGTTGATACTGCTTGAGTTCTGAGTGAGAAGCCCAACTACTCCAATCACTAAGATCCGCCCATTGAGATAAAAAATCTCTCATAGGCTCAAATATGAGCAGATCTGCACCATTCTCTCGTAATATGCTCAATGCCTGAAGCAGATCATTTCTTTTACTGTCGTCAAAACCTATACTGAACAGCGCAATTTTCACCTTTGGTCTACTTTATTCTCTGTTAAAACTAAAATGTACAAATACCCCACTTTCACCTAAATGATTCCAACTGTATTGCAAACTAAATAAAAACCGGCGGAATACGAGCACATCAATACCAACTCCAGCTCCCGAAAGAAGCGGGCCTACCAAATCGTTTTCATGATGATTCTGATAGTCTCTATATGCCCGGGCCATATCTGCAAATGCATTAAAGTACCACAGCACAGGAATATCTCGGTTAACACCGGCCCTCTTTGATAACTTGTTCAAGAACGGTTCCATATTCCAAAAAGGGTATCGGTAATCTGCTTTCAATAACCAATAGTTTGCAGCAGGCACTGAATACAGTTCGTATCCCCGCACAATTCGGTCATCAAAACCTATTGCTCTGGAGAAGCGATAACCATATGGGTTTTGAAGCATTTGCATTCTACCTCTCATACCGAGTGCCAACAGTCCCAGCTGATCCAGTTTTACATAATAATTCGCCCTCAAAAGCCCCTCCAGCACGTCATTGGCTTCGCCGGTATAAAATGCATACTGTAGCAAAGTCTCACATCTGTAACCACTGGTTGGAAACCTCCTGTTATCCCTTGTGTCTGCGATGTGCCTCAAACCAAATCGATATTCCTGTTCTATCTGACGTCCAGAGTTGAGAAAATATGAATTCAGTTTATACAAAGCTCTGTCCATGCTCCGATGACTAAACGCAAAGCTTCCCTCCACCCATTGTCTTGATTTCAACCGGTATTGCAGTCCTATTTTACCGGTCCACTGTTTAAACAAGCTTCCCCGATCATCCAAGCCGGCAAAAACCTCTTTATTATCAATAGTTAGAAAGGCAATGTCCTGGAACGCCTGGTATTCAGTTTTAACAAGGCCGGACCATTTTCCTTCCTTGTCTATATTTGGCAGAAAATAGAAAAGTTCATAATCCTGGTTAAAGCCCGTCGTCAATGTCAAGTCAAGCACATCATTGTGCCCAAACAAATTGAACAAATAAACCAACCCTCCATAATTCAATCGCTCTGGTGCGGCATCAAATCGATCCAACCAGACATTGATATCTCTATCTGCTGCTTCAACATATGGGACAAAAAAGAAATTGATGCTTTTTTTTAAATACCAGGTCAGTATTTTTTGCCTATCCGGACCGGATAATTGCCAGGATACACTATCCAGGATGCGCATGTCACTCAATTCTTTGGCTGCAGCATCCAAATGCAATTTAATCTTGTCCTTTGCCAAGGTGTCTCCCTGGTAAATACCACTTTTGAGTTGAACAACATGTAACTTTAGGCGACTATCTCCTGTCAGCTTTATTTCCTCTAAAACTATTGATTCCTGGGTATGAGCCAGACCTGGTAAGAAAAGGAATACCAGGAAAAAAATGCTCCCAGCTTTAAACATTCAAATAATTCAGGAAATAGTCGTAACGGTCCTGATAAGAGCTTTCGAAATTACCTTCCACATAACTTTGAGCTACCGTATACCCCAAACGCTCGAAAGTGGCTATGATTTTAGACAAGTCATCCGTGCCCAACTTCAGGGTGACCTCCAGGCGGTCAAAAATGTTTCTAATACTTACACCCAAAATGTAGGAAGCTTCTGATTCAACAAGCCGACTAATTTCTGTAAGTGAATAATCTCTTTTTTGAATACTCAAAACCAAAATACTCCCGCGTTCACTGAACATAAGATCTTCCGACAGATAATTGAAGAGTCCCTGTTTTGTGATTACGCTTTGATAATGCTGGTTCACATCAACAACGGGTATAATTGAAACTTTAAAGGTTTTCATCAATTGAATTGCCTCTGCAACATGCTGGTTTTCCGTTATGCATACGGTCTTTAATTCTTTAATGCTGTGGTCCCAGGGTAAATTTGGTTCTGCATCCAATAGCTGCTCCTCTGAGATCAAACCCTTGTACATACAATCCTCTACCACGGGCAATTCCTCAATACCAAATAAGTTCATCCGCTCGTACACATTCTGAGCTAACTCTCCCATGTTGACTGGGTTGATTTCTACCTCATTGTAACTTTCAGACCACATTTATAAAAATTTACATGTCAGCAAGGTCAAGTCATCTACGAAATCCTGCTTTGCTGCGAAATCTCTCGCTTCGGCCAGCAACAAATGAATCACGTCCCTGCTATCCATATGACAATTATCCCTTAGTAGCTGTTCAATAATATTTATATTAAAAAACGATTCTTCCTGGTTCATTATTTCTGTCAGTCCATCAGTATACAGCAATAGTTGCATTCCTTTCTGCACGTCAATCTCTCGCTCCTCTTGTTTTTCTAAAGCCACTACGCTTCCTAGTACGGGACTGGTTGCCTCTAATAATTGAGAATCTTCATTTTCACCATTGTTCATCAGTAATGGTGGGTTATGTCCCGCATTAACATAATATAGTTTTTGACTCTGTACATCATATCGTGCTAGAAACATGGAGGCGAAGCGATCACCGCCTAACATTTCGTGAATGGTGGCATTAATTTCACTCAAAATTTCATTCAAGTTCCGGGTGCGTTTGATCAGTGTTCTTAAAATCGCCTGAATGTTAGACATGAGTAACGCTGCAGCTACGCCTTTGCCGGAAATATCTGCAATGGCCAGCAATATTTCGCGATCAGACGTACTCACAATATCATAGTAATCTCCTCCTACATCTAATTTCGGCTTGTAGAAACCATGAATATCTACGTATTTATTTTTGAGAAACTCACTCGGCATCAAACGATTCTGCATATTCATCGCAAACATCATTTCCTGACGCAAAATTTCCTGGTCAACCTGTCTTTTAAAAAGCCTTTTGTTTTCAATTGCGACGGCAATAATATTTGTAATGGTAATAATGAACTGCAAGCGCTCTAACAAGTCGCTGTCACCCGAGGTACCACCAATGAAGGAGAATGCCAGTGAACGGTCTTTATGGAAAACCGGGATAACTACATCAAATTCTGATATGACTTCATTCTCATGATTGTAAATGTACTTCATCTTATCGAAGTCCTTGATATACGGTCCAATATCAAAGCGCACGATAAACTCGGGTACACCATGATGAGTGACACACTCATAACCATCATCAGTTGAAACAAATAGTGCCATTCTCTCAATACCCATTTCCCAGCTCAAAAAAGACTGGTACATCCTGTACAATTCGTCAGCAGAAACATTATTATTTATGGCCTGGGTAATGTTCAATAAATTATTGATTTGAAGCTGCTTGAGGTTCAATTCCTTTTTTAACTGTTCACTCCCCGATATTTTTCTTGGCTCTCTTCTCAGTACCAGAGATTTTTTATGTTTACAATCTGATGAAACACCCTAAAGTTAGCTTCATTTTTATACATGGCTTTTGTTTCGGTCCAAGTTTATGGGCCGATCTCATTCCTCATTTTGAGAAATACTCTAGTCATCTCGTCAATTACTCCCTTTACAATCAAACCCATCACCAAAGTTTTCATGTTGATAGAACGATGGAGGACCTCAAGCAAATTGTGCAAACCCGACCAGATCATAAATGGATACTTGTTGGGCATTCCCTCGGTGGTTATTTAAGCCTTGAGATGATACATCAACACAAAGAGTTGATTAGTGGCTGCTTTATGATTAACAGTCACCTGCATATGGATACAGAGAATAAAAAAAGAGTGAGAAACAAACAAATACGACTCATCGAAAAACGTGGATTGAAAGCCTATTTACGCGTATTCTACAACAATATAGATCCAATCAATGCCCATAAATGGCAAAAAGAATTTGGACCAAATTTGAATAAGAGAATGGTTTTAGATCACCTGGCATATATGAGAGATAGAGAGGTAAATTTCGATTCAATACGCGATTTTTCAAGGGATAAATACCTGGGAATTATACATGCCAAGGACGACAATATCATCAGTAATAAAAATGTATTCAGCAAATTATCCCGGTTAAGTCAGGCACAAATACAGGTGATACCTGGTGGTCATTTGTCCCCCCTGAATCAAGTGGATGCCTGTGCAAAAGCGCTGCCCAAAATGTGGCCTCATTTAAGTTTCTTATTGGCTTGATGACGGTCTTTATCCCTCCATGTTTTCTTCTTGATGTTCTCCTTAAGAATATCCTCAATAGAAATATCCATTTGATTGGCTAAGCATGTCAACACAAAAAAGATGTCCGCCATCTCTGACTGAATTTCCATTTTTGCTTCCTCATCACTCCTCGTCTTTTTAAAACTTTGTTCCCCGTGAACACGAGCAATATAGCGGGCAAATTCTCCGCACTCCTCCATTAGGAGAATAGTGTTGGTTTTTACATCAAAATAGCGGACTCCAACATCTCTTATCCAGCCATCTACTTCCTTTTGCCACTGATTGAACGTCATCATTCCTTGTTTTTACTGTCCATCATAATTGTTACCGGTCCGTCCAGAGAAAGATTCAACTCCATATGCGCGCCGAAGACACCAAAGGCCAAAGGCACAGAACTATTGCGTGTCAATTTTTCTACAAACCGCTCATACAATTCTTTTGCCTTCTCAGGTTTAGCTGCCCTAATAAAGGATGGTCTGTTCCCTTTTTTGATGCTGGCAAATAAAGTAAATTGGCTAACTATTAGCAAAGATCCGCCAATATCTTCTACGTTTAGATTCATCTTTTCACCATCAGAAAAAATACGCAGGTGCATGATCTTTTTTATCGTCCAGTCCATGTCATTCTCGGTATCGTCGTCTTCAAAACCTACAAGAACACATAGACCCTTGTCAATAGCACCAGACATTTCGCCTTTGACTAAGACATCTCCCTTTGAAACTAATTGTATCACTGCACGCATGAATCAACTTTTTCACAACAAATTATTTCAGAATGCTTAATAAGCAAAAACGGGCTTTCTCATAGGATTTATCCTTTACATGTTGTGGAAAAACATGTTGACAACTGCGGTTTAATTAACATTAAGAGCAACAATTTCTGTGAATCAATCGCCTCAGCTGCATTTTCTACAATTATCAACAATGCACCCATTAGTCATTAACATGAATCTAATGAACAATGATCAACGAGTAAAAATCAACAAATTCACATTGAAATGATTTATTCCTTATTATATCACATGTCACCCCGCCCTTTAGGTGTGGATAAGCGGTAGGTAAATTGTTAAAATATTCCAAAATCAAGAATTTCACAAATCCACAGCCCTGATGATGATGAAGTTTAATGATTAAATAAAAAATTATTCATTATTAATAGAAAGGTGAAAATGCTCAAATGCAATAAACTGTTTCTTTTGAAAGAACGAAATATATGAGTAAGAATTCGAAAAGATACGTCCGTATTTGGTTGATTGCAGGTCTTGTTATGGTTTTCTTTCAAATCATCATTGGCGGTGTAACCAGGCTGACTGGTTCTGGTTTAAGCATTACAAAATGGGAAGTTGTTTCTGGAACTTTGCCGCCATTGAATGCGAAGCAATGGCAGGAAGAGTTTGATTTGTACAAGGATACCCCACAATACAAAAAGATCAATGTGGGAATGTCTATGAAAGAGTTTAAGTTTATCTATTTCTGGGAATTTTTTCATCGCTTGTGGGCCAGAAGTATTGGTTTTGTCTTTATTATACCATTTATATTCTTCCTTTCCCGAGGATGGTTGGATAAAAAGTTGATTCGGCAATTATTAGTGCTTGTTGGATTGGGTGTGGTAGTCGCTTTTTTTGGCTGGATTATGGTCAAGAGTGGATTAAATGATCGACCCTGGGTTAGTGCATATAAATTGGCCATGCACCTGAGTTTAGCTCTGGTCGTCTTTAGTTATCTGCTGCATATTTATTTGGATTATTCTGGCCAAAAACCGGTTGTTAGAAATACTTTCCTCAAAGGATTGAGCGTATTTTTTCTTGTTCTCTTGGCCATACAGATTATTTATGGAGCATTAATGAGTGGTATGCATGCTGGTTTGACTTATCCAACCTGGCCTAAAATAGGCGCTCATTGGCTGCCGCCAGCTTTGTTTGAAACAACCAATTATTTCGCAGCAGATTTTTGGAAGTACGAAAACAATACTTTTGTTCAGTTACTTGTTCATTTCTTACATCGTGGAACGGCATATCTTTTGCTGTTGACTGGCGTGATAATGTGGTGGTTCAGCCGAACAAGTGGTAAATTAGAGCTAATAAGAGTTCCTTTACTGTGGGTGAGCGTTTTATTGTTGGCACAAGTAATATTAGGAATTATAACTGTTTTATCCTGTAAAGGAGAAATTCCAGTATTTTGGGGTTCGGTGCATCAAGGAACAGCCATACTGCTGTTGGCAAGTGCATGGGTACTGAATAAAAAAATTGCAAGTGCATAAGGTTTATCTTTCTTTTATTGCGTCATTATTTCTGCTGAATTCAGCAGCGAGTGGGCAGGTTATTATTGACGAACCAGAAGAGATTATAAGCCTGCAAGAAAAAATCTTGTCTGAGAATCGTGAGAAGGATACAGACGCGGGATGGAGAATTCAGATACTTGCAACGACGGAAAGAAGAAATATGGATAAGGAGACAGTTCTCTTCGAAAAACGCTTTCCGGATTTAGAGCGCACAGAAAAATACAAAAAGCCATATTATCGAATTTTAACAGGTGCACAGAAGGAGAGAATGGGGTTGTATCCATTGTTGCAGAGGGTGCAAAAATATTATCCCTCAGCCTTTATTATTAAAGATCCGGAAATACCGAAAGAAGAGTTTTTCTCATATTAAATTCCCTTATGCCAGGTATCAGCAATTTCGCTTCTACCCACCGGGATCTGGTTTCAATTGCCTTGTATGTGGCCTTGTTGATTGTGGGCTGGTTGCTGCAGTATTCTACAGCAGGGGGGGAGACAATAAGCGAAATATTTCAGTTTGAGCAGGTACAGTTTGCCAAGCACAGTGTTTGGGTTCTCGGGGCCTTATTTATTTTCTGGCTGATCCAATTCATTCCACGACGTATTTGGGGATCTCTTTCATGGATTTTTTACGTTCTCTCTCTTTTACTTTTATTCTTGGTTTTGTTGATGGGGTCGGATGTGAAGGGTGCTCAATCCTGGATTAAGCTGGGTGGATTGAGTGTGCAACCATCTGAATTGGCTAAACTCAGTACTTTTCTGGTATTATCTACCTTTCTCAGTAATATATCTGTCAATGTAACGACGAATTACAACAGGGTTGTGGCTAATACGATTATTCTTATTCCCTTACTACTAATTTTACTTCAACCGGATGCTGGGAGTGCGTTGGTGTTCCTTGCTTCTTTTTTGGTTCTGTTTAGGGAGGGCTATTCCCCTTTACCTTTATATTTTGCCGTTAGTCTGGCCTTCATATTTATACTTACAATTAAGTTCTCTGTAGTGCTTGTTCTTCTGCTTCTTGTTGTCCTTTATGACATTATCTTACTAAACAAGGCCAGGCAAGCAGAAAATATTTTCCTTATTTACACGGTATTTGTGGCTTGTTCCCTGGTGGCAGCATACTATGGCTTCGCTCAATTGATGTTGTATATTCATCTTGTCATTGCATTGGTGGGCACGGCATATCTGGCTTTCAGACAAAAAGAAAGTTTATTCGTAATTATCATGGTGGCTGGTCTTGCTTTTTATGCCCTTGTAAGTACCAGTATAGAATACATGTTCAGAAATATACTCAAACCACATCAACAAGAGCGTATCCTTGTCTGGCTAGATCCCTCCAGTGGGGACCCCAGAGGATCTTTGTACAACGTTTTGCAATCAAAAATGGCCATAGGTTCAGGGCAGATGACGGGTAAAGGGTATTTGGAAGCGTATATGACAAAACTGGATTACATACCAGAACAGAATACGGATTTTGTTTTTTCCGCTTTGTCAGAGCAGTTTGGCTTTATTGGCGCATCGTTTGTTTTAATGTTGTTTCTCGGTCTGCTTTTACGCTTGTTGTATTTAGCAGAAAAACAGAAATCCCGTTTCTCAAGAATTTTCATGTTGTGCGTAGCTTGCTGTTTCTTTACTCATCTTTTCATCAACGTGGGTATGACCATGGGTTTGGTTCCGGTAATCGGTATACCTTTGCCTTTTTTAAGTTACGGAGGAACGGCCATGATGAGTTTTTCTATTATGTTGGCGATCTGTGTGGCTATTGACGATTCGAGGGAGACAGCACATGAAATATGAATTGATACATACAGCCCGTGGTTCTTCTGCTCGTGCAGGCAGACTAACGCTTGACCGGGGTATTGTCCACACGCCTATTTTCATGCCTGTAGGCACCCAGGCTGCGGTAAAAGCGTGTACATTGGAAGATGTAGAAACACATGTAGGTGCAGAAATAATATTGGGGAATACTTATCATTTATACTTGAGGCCGGGGACAGAGGTACTCCAATCCCAGGGAGGAATTCACGGATTTAATCAATGGAAAAAACCTGTTCTTACAGATAGTGGGGGATATCAGGTTTATTCCTTGTCTAACAATCGGAAAATCAAGGAGCAAGGGGTTATTTTTCAATCTCATATAGATGGTAGCCGCCATTTATTCACCCCTGAGAATGTTATCGATGTTCAGCGAAAAATCGGGGCGGATATTATCATGGCTTTTGACGAGTGTACTCCTTATCCCTGTGAATATCAATATGCCAAAAAATCCATGCATTTGACCCACAGGTGGCTGGATCGTTGTATGGAGCGTTTTGGAACAACCGAAGCGCTTTACGGAAAGAGGCAATTACTGGCTCCGATAGTTCAGGGAAGTGTTTATGACGATTTGAGAAAAATGTCCGCTGAATATATTGCTCAAAAAGGATTGCCCATCAATGCTATCGGGGGATTGTCTGTTGGAGAGCCGACTGAGGATCTCTACCACCACACCGCCCTGGTCTGTGAAGTATTGCCAAAACCCAATGCGCGTTACCTTATGGGGGTGGGGACTCCAGAAAACCTGCTTGAATGCATTGATCGCGGTATTGACATGTTCGATTGTGTGTTACCGACAAGAAATGCCCGTCATGGTACTTTGTATACATCTGAAGGAAGGATCAATATTAAGAACAAGAAGTGGCAATATGATGAAAGTATCATCGATTCCCAGAGTACATCACCGTATAGCAGAAAATATAGCAAGGCCTATTTGAAACATTTGATTCACACCGGGGAGCATTTCGGTAAGCAAATAGCCAGTGTACACAATTTGTGTTTCTATTTGTGGTTGGTAAAGGAGGCCCGCAAACACATTTTGAACGATAGCTTCAGGGCCTGGAAGAACGACATGATGGAAAAAATATCGAGAAAGTTGTAGCTCATGAAAAAGCTGGATTGGTACATTTTAGGGAAATTCCTGCGCAGCTTTTTTTTCACGGCGCTGTTATTCACGCTCGTTGCTATGGTCATAGATTATAGTGATAAAGTCGAGGATTTCCATGATAATAAGATACCCATGGATCTTATTATCGACATGCATTATCTGCCGTTCATTCCATATATTAATAGTCTCCTTTGGCCTTTATATGCACTGATAGCGGTGATATTTTTTACAAGTCGGATGGCTTATAACTCAGAGATAATATCAATTTTCAATGCCGGGGTCAGTTATTATCGCTTTTTAATGCCTTACTTGATCGGTGCGTTTTTTATTGCTTGTATCCATTTGGTGATGACGCATTACTTAGTGCCAGTAGGCAATAAAAAGAGAGTGGATTTTGAGAATTTCCATCTGGGTAAACATTCTGAGAAAACGAAGCGAAATAATATCCATTTATTTTTGGATGATCACACAAAGGTAAATATCCGCTATTTTAATTCCAGTGACACAAGTGCCAAAGATTTTCGCATTGAGCGATTCGAGGAAGGCGTCTTAAGAGAAATGTTATTGGCCCAGTCAGCAAAATACATTGATAGTACCAATCAATGGAGGCTACGTGATTACACAGTTCGAGTCTTTGATAAGCAGAGTGAACAAATCTACAGGGAAGAGCTTGACATCTTAGATACAACGCTTAATCTGAAACCTGTGGATATATTTAGCTTCCATAATGACAAACAAAAACTGACTACGCCTGAACTCACGGCTTACATTGACCGGCAGGTTCAACGAAAAAAAGGAAATATCAAAGAGTTCGTCCTTGAAAAACACCGACGCACAACGGAGCCTGTCACCGTTATCATTCTCACTTTCATTGGTGTAAGCATTGCCTCAAGGAAGGTGCGTGGCGGCATGGGTCTGCATCTGGCTATGGGTACACTTATCGGAGCATTGTTCATCTACGTTTCGAGATTTTCGCTCATGTTAACCAATTCCAAGAATATACCTGCCAATATAGGTATATGGCTTCCGAATATCATATTTGCTCTGGTAGCGCTGTGGTTGGTTAGTCGGGCACAAAAGTAAAGCCTTTCACAATTTTCATTTATTTTTGAAACTTCTGTAAAGACATAAAACGCTGATAAACAGTAGTTTGTAAAACTATTTGGGTGTATAGAGCATGAATTTGTAGCGATAAAGACACTTTTGTTTAACAATATCTTTGATTAATTGAACAAAAAGACATAGCTTTGGGGTAAATCAAATAGAAAAATCATGTCCACTTTAGAATTTTATGATCATTTCGATGAATTATCAGGATCACTTGAGAATTTTGCTTTCAACTTGACGAAAAATGTCGAAGATGCACGCGACCTGTTCCAGGAAACAGCATTCCGTGCCATTAAGAATAAAGAAAAATTCCGTCCAGGAACAAATTTTAAAGCCTGGACATTTACCATCATGAAAAATATTTTCATTAATAATTATCGTAGAAAAAAGAAAGCCAACACGCTTTTTGACTCTACTGACAATAATTATTTTTTAAACTCGGGTAAGAAGAAAGTCAAAAATATGGCCGAGTCTGAAATAATGATGAAAGAGCTAAACAGAATGCTCGAGGAACTTGATGATTCTCTATCAGTGCCTTTTTCTATGTATTACACAGGTTTCAAGTATCAAGAAATTGCTGACGAATTGGGCCTACCGCTGGGAACGGTCAAAAGTCGTATCTTTTTTGCGCGGAAAGAGCTCAAGCAAAAAATATCTAAAAGATATGAGGGCTTGTATGATCTGCGCATGAGCAAATAAGGAACTAAGGCATGACAAATTTAGAAAATGGGAATGAGCTGTTTGTTCGTTCCCTTTTTTCTTGGTACCTCAAGCATAAAAGACCGTTGCCCTGGCGAAAAACGAAAGATCCTTACAAAATTTGGGTAAGTGAAATTATCCTGCAGCAAACACGGATAGATCAAGGGATGGACTATTATATTGCGTTCATCAATAAATGGCCGGATGTAGCTTCTTTGGCCAGGGCTACGGAAGATGAACTCATGAAAGCCTGGGAAGGGTTGGGTTATTATAATCGGGCTCGGAACATGCACCAAACAGCAAAATACGTTTCTAACGAGCTGAATGCTCAATTTCCGAAAACCTACAAAGATTTACTAAGGCTCAAAGGCATTGGGCCATACACCGCTGCAGCCATTGCTTCTTTCGCCTATGGTTTACCGCATCCTGTAGTAGACGGCAACGTTTATCGAGTTATTGCGAGAATCAAGAACCTGGAAATGGACATCACAAAACCCTCAGCCAGGTCAATATTTGTTGGCATTCTAGAAAAAATGATGGATGGTGTTGATCCTGCCGTTTTTAACAATGCAATCATGGAGTTTGGTGCTCTTCAATGCACTCCCAGAAATCCTTTATGCGAAGACTGTTTCTACAGTGAACATTGTCAGGCATATCAGAAGAATACCGTTCAGGTAAGACCGGTGAAAACCAAGAAAACCAAAAAGAGGACGCGTTATCTGCATTACTTTGTTCAAGATAAGCAAAATGAGCAATGGGTAAGAAAGAGAGGGCCAGGAGATATTTGGCCAGGTTTGTATGAATTTCCTCTGAGAGAGACCACGACCAAACCGAAAAATATATCTGAAATTCTACCGGCTGCTGCACTTCCAAAGAATCAAGCTCAACTATTATTCAGCAAAAAACATATACTGACACACCAGGTACTACATATTCATTTATGGTTGACTGAACTGGATACCAGGCAACTGGAAAATGAGGGATTTCGTCAGAAATCTCAAGAAGAACTGAATCAATTGTCATTTCCGCGGCCGCTCCATGGCATTTTTGAAAAATTGTAGATATATTCGTTTAAACACTGAACGTAATCCATGATCAACAAGGTAATTTTATTAGGTAACCTGGGTAGAGACCCAGAAATACGCACCCTGGAAAGTGGTGCTAAAATTGCGACTTTTTCAATCGCAACGAATGAGAATTACAAAGACAAAAATGGTGAGTGGCAGCAAGTAACTGAATGGCACAATGTAAAGGCATGGAATAAGCTCGCGGAAAGGGCCGAACAGTCGCTTAAAAAGGGGACATTGATTTATCTGGAAGGAAAATTGACACATAGGAAGTACACGGATAACAACAATGTGGAGAAATACATAACCGAGGTGGTGCCTTACAGTGTCAGAATTATCAATAAACCCGACGGTCCGGGAAATGATTCGGCAATGAATACTGATCGTTCTGAGGACAACAGCTATGTAGAAACAACTAAAGACAGTTTTGACAATGACGGAAATACAGAAGATGATCTTCCGTTTTAATTGGACAACCCACACACGATTTTTAACCAACATATAAATTTTGGAATCAGACAGTGAGTATTCGCTCCTAAGCCTATTAATCCTTTTTCCTTTGGCTGTTTTTGCTTTACCGGAATTGTCTCTCACCCTTTTACTTTTGTTCATACTCGTTATTTCATCGGGCTTGATCAGTGGGTCGGAGGTGGCATATTTTTCTTTGAACAGGTCCAGGATATTGGAATTGGAGAATGAAAACCGAAGTTCGTCAGGGAGAATTCTAAGCATGTTGAATAACCCGAGACGATTGTTGGCGACCATTCTCATAGCCAACAACTTTATCAACATTTCGATCGTCATACTCTCAGACTTGCTACTGAGACAATTGATAGATCAAGAGGGTCTTTTAACATGGTCAGAGCAAATAAGTGCACGATTGCCCACTTGGATTTATCTGCCTGCAGCAAATCTCAGTGGTGTCATTAATTTTCTCATTGCTGTTGTACTTGCGAGTTTTATTCTTTTGGTTTTCGGTGAAGTGCTCCCCAAAATTTATGCGCGAAAAAACAGCCTGCAGCTCGCGCGCTTCATGTCTTTTCCACTGAAAAGCCTCATGCGTTTGAGTTATCCTTTAAGTAGTATACTTATTAGGTTTTCCTCCATGTTTGAGAAACGACTGGAGCGCAGGGCGATATTTCAAAACATGGAATTGAAAAGTGATATAGACAAAGCCATAGAAATAACAGCTAGTAATACTAACGAAGCCCGAGAAGAGGTGGACTTACTCAAGCGCGTGCTTAAATTCAGTGAGGTTCCGGTTAAGCAAATCATGAAATCAAGGGTGGATGTGGTCGCTATTGATGAGAAAACCAGTTTCGATGAGGTAGTGGATATTATTAAATCAAGTGGTTATAGCAGAATCCCTGTGTACACAGAGGATTTCGATAACCTTAAAGGTATTTTGTATGCCAAAGACCTGATCCCATACATTAAGGGTAAAGAAATAAAAAACTGGCTGGAACTCATTAAGACCCAGGTTTTCTATGTTCCCGACACTAAAATGATTGATGACTTGCTGCGAGAATTTCAGAGTAAACGGACGCATATGGCCATAGTCGTTGACGAATATGGTGGAAACAGTGGTATCGTTACGCTTGAAGATGTTATGGAAGAGGTGATAGGAGAAATCAAAGACGAGTTTGACGATGAGTTTGAACAGGACTTTTATAAAATTGATGATTACAACTACTTGTTCGAAGGTAAAACCTTGATCAATGATGTCTGCAAGATTATGGGTATTGATGAGGCGGTATTCCATGAGGTAAGGGGAGAATCAGACAGTGTCGCAGGGCTGATCCTGGAAATACTGGGTTACTTACCGAGAATAAATCAAAAAATATCAGTTTCTAACATCACCTTTACCGTGGCGGCAGTCAGTCATCGCAGAATTGAACAGGTAAAAGTAACCAGGAACGTTAAGTCCAGGGAACTGCAAAAAATAAAGACATGAGGGGAAGGAAGAGAAGCAATATCCTAATGGCAAGCTTTTTGCTGGTGATAGTCATGACCGGAGTCCAATGCGGGGGAGACAAGCAAGTCGCTCCCAAACCGAGGGCTTACCCTAAAGTGGAATACCCAGAAAAAGCATACCGCCTGCTTGATACCCTTTTTTGTCCCTTTCAGGCGGAGGTTCCTGTGTATGCTCAAGTGAGAAGGAAAGAAAACTATTTTGACCAAAAACTGAATTCCGAATGCTGGTTGAATATAGAATTTACCGACTTTAATGCAGTTTTGCATTGTAGTTATGATAATATCACGGATCAAAATAATTTTGACAAACTTAAAACCGATGCTTTCAAGCTGGTAGATAAGCACAATGTCAAAGCTCAATACATAGACCGGTATGAGATTGAGAAAGAAAACGGGGTTTCTGGCTTTTTATTCAAAATCGAGGGCCCGGTGGCATCTGCTACTCAATTCTATCTCACCGATAGTACAGATCATTTCTTCAGGGCTAGTTTGTACTTCAATACTCGCGTTAACCGGGACTCGTTGGCACCAGTACAAGCTTACATAGATGAGGATATCAATCGATTTATTGAGAGTTTTGCGTGGGAGAATTAAGTAGCTTATCGCCATTATACATTTCCTGCGGTGATCGATATGTGTTTATAGTTGCGAAAACAAGATGACCAGCAGTAAAACCAGCCCAAAATATTTCCCACGGGTCTTAAAACGCCTCAACATCTAAACCAAAATATCATACGAATAATAGAAGGCTATTAGGCTAGGCGTACTTTTCCATCAAATCGTCAAATGAATTGATCAAGCGTATATTTTCAGGTAATTTTTCATCCAGGTCTTCTTCTCTGATGTTGCCCGCCAGAAGGATCTTGTACATAGGCAATTGTTTAGATAGGTCGTGGCACCATTGCGGCAGCTTGCCGTGAAACTGTTTGCTTACATTGGCGCATAGCAGGTAATCTGCTTGCCATTCTTTTTGAGAAGAAATCACGCTCACATTGGGTACAGATTGTCCCAGGTAAAGAACCTCGTGCTGATTTGCCCGAAGCAGATAATTGGCCATGAGTAAAGCCAGTTCGTGGTATTCACGTGAGGGTAAGAATAACAGAAACCGCTTACCCGTAGAATGTTGAGGAATCAGCCCATCGGTAGCGGCATTGATTTTTTGACGGACCAGATGGCTTACAAAATGTTCGTGCGCAGGGTGGATCTCTCCTATGGTCCACATATAGCCAATGCGTCCTAACAAAGGATAAATAATCTTAAACAAGGTATCTTTAAAGCCCAGGCGCAGTACACAGCTGGCAAAAACCTGATCGAATTTTTTCTCATCGAAATTCAGCATCTCTGAAACCAGGGCATTGATTTGAGCATGGTAATTTTGCTCCTCGGAAAATTCGTAGGTGAGCAACTTTACCTTTTCACTTATGTCTGCAGTCGAGAGCTTACTTATTTCACTGATTTTCATACCAGCTTGACGCAGGGTGGCAATATTCAACAGCTTTCGCAACTCTTTATCGGAATAAGATCGGATATTGGATTCTGTCCGATTGGGATCAAGCAACTGGTAGCGCTTCTCCCAAATACGGATCGTGTGGGCTTTAATGCCCGTATAAACCTCCAAATCTTTTATCGAGTAGTTCTGCAAAACGCCGAAATTTTATTTTTGCGACAGGATTGTTGAATCTTATTCACAAAAGATTAAACAGAGGGAAATTCTATTTTGTTTCAGTCTTGGTCTCTTTTTCTTTTTTCTTCTCAACGGGAGGCATCAGATTTTCCTTGATTTTTTGCTCAACTTCCTTTGCTACTTCAGGGTTGTCTTCGAAGAATTGTTTGGCTGCTTCTCTGCCTTGGGCAATCTTGGTATTGTCATAACTATACCAGGAGCCACTTTTCTGGACAATGTCACAATCTACTCCGAGGTCCACCAGTTCGCCAATTTTACTGATGCCGCGGCCGTAAGTAATATCGAAGGTGGCAATGCGGAAAGGAGGAGCCATTTTATTTTTCACCACTTTGACCTTAACGTGATTACCGGTTACATTGCCTTCCTTGTCTTTGATGGCAGAACCGCTGCGGCGAATGTCTAATCGGATAGAGGAGTAAAACTTAAGGGCATTACCACCAGTAGTGGTTTCCGGGTTACCAAACATCACTCCGATTTTTTCGCGTAGCTGGTTGATGAAAATGCAACTACATCCGGTGCGGCCAATAGTAGAGGTCAGCTTTCTCATGGCCTGAGACATCAAACGAGCCTGAAGCCCCATTTTGGAGTCCCCCATCTCACCCTCGATTTCACTTTTAGGTACGAGAGCGGCAACGGAATCAATAACGATGATGTCAATTGCTCCCGAGCGAATGAGATTTTCCGTTATCTCCAGAGCCTGTTCCCCATGGTCAGGCTGAGAAATAAGCAGGTTGTCTGTATCGACACCAAGAGACTCGGCATAGAAGCGATCAAAAGCGTGCTCAGCATCAACAAAAGCAGCAATACCACCTTGTTTCTGACACTCTGCTATGGCATGAATGGCTAGCGTTGTTTTACCCGAAGATTCAGGTCCGTAAATTTCTATAATCCGGCCACGAGGAAACCCGCCAATACCTAATGCGATGTCCAAGCCGATAGATCCAGAAGGAATGGTATCCACATCGACGACCTGTTGGTCTCCGAGCTTCATTACGGTGCCTTTCCCGTAGGTTTTTTCTAGTTTGTCTACAGTGAGTTTGAGTGCCTTCAACTTGGCCTCCTTGTCATTATTTGCCATAAGATAAATAGTCTAATTGCGAATTGGCTTTGCCAACAAGCAATATACAAAACCTTAAGCTAAAGTGTTCAACCGGAAGCCAAGAAAGCTTAGGCAGCTGCAAAGTTCATAATCTCATTGCAAACGCGATTAGAAGGCTGCAGGAGAAGAACTTCTAGTTCATTTTTTGCCTGTTCCATCATACGGAATTCATGCAGGGCCAGCCAATCATTTGAAAGATTTTCTTCAATGAGGTAACTTTCCTTCACTGAAGCTTCACCGTATAAATATGATATGTAATCTGTAGGAGTAAAAGTTTTTTTCATAGACCTCAGTTTGTATGTTTAAACTGGAAATATAACCGGGCGAGTTGCTGAAATATTGTTGAGCGAAAAAGAATTAACATTCAACGGATATTAGCAGAAGGACTCCGGATGGAGAAAGAAATTATTAAACTTTTGGATACAGTGGTTTTCCACAGGAATGTTTTCTGAACGCAGCAATGCCTCCATAGCGCCGACGGGAGAAAAATAATGGCGACCAGAAAGCTCACCTTTTCTATTGACAACGCGATGTGCCGGAATATCTGGTGCGAGCTCGAGGCTTTTTCTCAAGGCGAATCCGACCATCCGGGCAGATCCTAAGGCTAGGTAGTCGGCAATCGCACCATAGGTGGTCACATGACCCGTGGGAATTTGGCGCACAATTTCGTAAACTTGTTGGTAGTAAAGAGGTAAAGCCATGTTCGAAGCATTCAAAACCAAGGTAAAAGTTAATAAAATTGAGCATTTGACGGATGCGCGTTATTTCGCAGCTGCAGGAGTCAACTATATGGGCTTTCAGCTGGATGCGCCCGGGATGAATAATGAGGAAGAGATCAGAAAAATAGCGGCAATTAAGGAATGGGTCAGCGGGCCACAAATATTTGTGAGTGCAGAAAAAGCCACTGAAGATATTCTCGAGAACGCTTTTGCCAAAGGCATAGAAATCATAGAAGTATCTAATAAGACCTCACTATTCGGCCTGGAAGGATTTGAATGGTTTTTGCAAACGGATAGTTTTGATGACAAACTGCCCAAATACCATCAGCAAATCATGCCCTATCAAAATTGGCTGGAGGAGGGAAAGCCAAAGTGTTGGATAAGAGATTTTCCCTTCGACGCAGCAGCAGAGCTGGTCGAAGACAAAATTCTGGGATTGCAGATTGACGGATCAGCTCAGGAGAAGGTCGGCGTAAAATCTTTCGACCTATATGACAAGCTCTTTGAGTCCATTGTTTAGGCAGAATTATTCTTGAGCTGGTTGATCTTTATTTGGGGGAACTTGCTTGATCCACAAATCTCTTTGAGGGAAAGGAATACGTACATCATTCTCACGGAAAGCTTTATCGATGGAAAAGCGTAAATCGCTTTTTACATCTTCAATAGTAATGAGCACCGTAGACCAAAACAGAAGTTCAAAAACCAGAGAACTGTCTCCAAAATCGACAAAGCGGACAAAGGGAGATGGGCGATCTACCACGTACCGATTTTCGCGAGCTGCCTGTATCAGGAGGTCTCGCACTTTTTCCACATCGCTTCCATAGGCTACGCCGACAGTTACAGTAAACCGCGTGAGCTTATGGTTTTTGTCCCAGTTGAGAAAAGAGTTATTAACAATACTGGCATTGGGCACTACCACAACTCGGCTGTCCCTCAATTCGACCTCGCTGGTCCTCAGACCAATTTTCTTGACCATGCCTATGCCTTCTTGTAATTGGACAGTATCTCCAACTTCGATCGAGCGCTCAAATAGGAGTATGATACCTGCAATGAAATCGGCAAATACATTCTGAAGACCAAAGCCAATACCCACCAACAATGCGGCCAAACCACCCCAGACGAGCTTTAAACTGATGCCGATACTTTCTATGGCGATGAAGGTAAATGCAAGGTAAATCAAGTAGCGTACCAGTTGGTTGATAGAATACTGGGCGCCAACGTTGATGTCTTTGCGACTGTAATAGCGGAAAAGCACAATCTTTATAAACAGAAAGCTGATGAAATTGGCCAGGAGCACAATGAGTACGATTTTCAGCACATCATTTAGATCAATAATAAAATCTTCAGACCGAAAGATGATGTAATTGATTTCAAGGGTATGCAAAAGGGCTCTGAGCGCGATCACCACCAAGACGTATTTTAGGGATCTCGTTCCAGAGGAACTGCTGATGAGCTCTTCTTCCTTGCTGAGACCATCCCTATTGTTAGAAAGGACGAGGTTGGAGATCAGGTAATTGGTGAATAAGGCCGCCTGGATAATAAGAAAAACGGTCACGACCTGGCTTAGCATGACAAATTGCCCCTGCTGGGTGCCAAATAGCTCTAAATCATTGCCGGTGATGTTGAGAAAAAGTACCAGGATCAACAGAAGGAAAACCGAGTTGACGTAGTAGTTGACCGACTTGAAACTAATTTTATCTTTGACGGTTTCCAGGATGCGAGGCAGAAACCGTCGACTAATGATATACCATACCACAGCAAGTGCTAAAACAGCAACACCAAAGTTGGCATATCCCGACTCGAAAAATTTTGTAAAAAGCTCACGCATCATAAAGTATCGAACATTTGGCTTGGCCTGACAATTTTAAGATAAAAAAAATTAGGCTTTTGTGATGCTGTGCCTATTTTAGAAATTGAAGAACTAAAAAATATGAAAAACAATTGGTCATCTGTGGCTGCTCAGACTATATCTGTAATCTGGCACCCCCTATTTTTCTACTTTTTTATGGTCCTTTTGTTGACCTGGATGGCCCCTGATCTTTTCGTGGAGTTTGGACGAGAAGACTTTGTCAAATTTCTCATACTCAATGGCGTGTACACTGTTCTTTTTCCCGCCCTAGGTATTTTCCTTCTGTACAAGCTAAATTTTATAGAGTCCCTGGAAATGGAAGATTCGCAGGAGCGCATAGGCCCTTTCATTGTGACTGCTGTATTTTATTCTTGGACTTTTATCAATCTGAGAAACACCGCTTTTCTTCCCGATATTATCCTTTTATCCTTATTGGGCGTACTGATTAGCCTGTACCTGGGTTTTTTCATCAATCTCTTTGACAAAATAAGCATTCATGCCATGGCCGTTGGTGGCATGTTGGCTTTCAGTTGGCTGCTTTTGGGACATGATCTGGTGGAGTCGCCAGTGCTTTCACTGGGATTCACGTATCTGCAGTTTCATGCAGGTTTTGTCTTTATACTTTCAGTTCTGCTGGTCGGACTGGTTTGTTGGGCAAGATTGCAATTAAAAAAACACAGTATGCAACAAGTGGCTGCCGGATTGATGATGGGTGTTTTTGGCTTTTTCGTTGCTGCTCAATTCTACCCGTAAGTAGGCGTTGACTTTTCCACATTAGTGGCGCCTGCCACTTAAATTACAACTATATGCAACGAGCACAACACACAAAAATTCAATGATTTAACTCTACTTACCTAATGTGACACTTTTATCAACACTTTCGGTTTGAGTAACCTATTCTGCGCCATTTACCTGGGTTTTTAACGATTTCCTGACCTTTTCCACGTAGTTATTCACTACCAATGACCGTTTTTCCACATTGCAAGTTGGGTTTTCCACTCTCGCACCAGACCTAAAGAGGGGCTTGTCTCTGACGAACCAGAGCATAACCGCCATGAGATGTTTAAAAGAGATATATTTGTTCAGGGTAGACGCATAGAAATAATTGACATGTTTGAAAGGGAAGCGAAGAAAGACGATAAAAAGTGGAGTTCTCAGTACGGGAAGAAGAAACCTGCCTTAGGAGGATCTGAAGTTTATGGTAAAATGGCCCCACAGGCCAGAGATCTCGAGGAAGCCGTATTGGGAGCCATACTTGTGGATAAGGACGCTTTTGCCTCTGTTATGGAGATTCTCAACCGCGACAGCTACTATGTTCAGGCACATCAGGCGATCTATCAGGCGATGCAAGATTTGTTTGAAGACTCCAAACCCATCGATATAATTACAGTTACAGAACAGTTAAAAACCAATGGCGAGATGTCAGTCGCTGGTGGCCCTGTTTATATCATGGAGCTCAGTCAGAAAGTGGCTTCCTCTGCCAATATTGAATACCATGCAAGAATCCTGGCGGAAAAGCAAATACAGAGAGACTTGATCACAACAGCAAATGCGATCATAAAAGATGCCTACGAGGATTCTACAGACGTCTTTGAACTGCTCGATCAGTCTGAGCAACGCCTTTTTGCCATCACCCAGAATAACCTCGGACGCAAAACCCAGTCGATGAGTGCTGTTTTGGCCAAAGTGATGAAGAACCTGGAAACTTTGTCTGAGAAGGACGAGTCTATTACAGGAATACCAAGTGGGTTTTCAGAACTGGATAAAGTTACCAGTGGATGGCAGAGATCAGACCTGGTAATTATCGCTGCCCGTCCGGGTATGGGTAAAACGGCTTTTACCCTGAACCTAGCAAGAAATGCGGCGGTTCAGGGTCATGCTGTAGCTATTTTCTCCTTGGAGATGAGCAATGAGCAGTTGGTTTCCAGGATCCTGTCTTCCGAGGTAGGACTGGAGGGTAAGAAAATCAGGAACGGAAATCTTTCCGAGTCAGAATGGAAAATTTTGCACAGTAAAATACCGGAATTAGAAAAGCTAAAAATCTTTTCTGATGATACACCCGGTATCAACAGTTTCGAACTCCGAGCCAAATGCCGCCGCCTAAAGAAACAACACAATATAGATCTCATCATTATTGATTATCTCCAGTTGATGACTGGTGGAAATAAAAATACCGGAAACCGAGAACAGGAAATTTCATCCATCTCTCGGGCGCTAAAGTCATTGGCCAAAGAATTGAGTGTGCCGGTAATTGCCTTGTCCCAGTTAAACCGTTCCGTAGAGGTCCGAGGAGGAGACAAACGGCCAGTTCTTTCTGACTTGAGGGAGTCCGGAGCCATTGAGCAGGATGCTGATATCGTATCGTTCATTTACAGGCCGGAGTATTATGGCTTCGAAACCTGGCAGGATGACGACAACATGGATAATTGTGAAGGCCAAGCTGAATTTATCGTTGCCAAGCACAGGAATGGGGAATTGAAAAGTATCCGGATGAAATTTATCAAGGAATACGCCAAGTTTGAAAATTTGGATCAGTTCAATTTTGATGAAGGTGGTGAGTACACGGAAGACGGCCAGGCATTCATTACCAGATCCAGTAAGATGAACGCGGACGACTTTGATTTTTAAAAATATGGCAGAAAAATTTAGACTGAACAAATTTATAGCGCACACGGGTCTTTGCTCCAGGAGAAAGGCAGGCGACCTGGTGAAAGAAGGTAAAATAAAGCTAAATGGCCAGGTGGAAACCAACCCTGCCGTGGAAGTAACGGATGAGGACCGCATTGAATACAAGGGTAAGCCGCTCAAACGAGAAGAGAAAGAAGTTTACATTCTGATGAATAAGCCCCGAGGGGTCATCACGAGTCTTTCAGATGAACATGAGCGGAAAACTGTTATTGATGTCCTTGGTCGTGATGTAAAAGAACGGGTCTATCCCGTAGGACGACTGGATTTCAATACTACAGGCCTTCTTCTTCTAACCAATGACGGAGCGCTGAGTCATCAACTTACTCATCCTAGTTTTGAGGTCAAAAAAGTTTATGAGCTTGAACTCGACAGGCCCCTATCAGAAGGCGACTTCCAAAAGATTAAAAAGGGACTTATGCTCGAAGACGGACCGATAAAGGTAGACGGCTTGAGCAAAAATGCCGATAAAAACCACGTAGGTATAGAAATACATTCAGGGAGAAACCGCATCGTACGAAGGATATTTGAGCACCTGGATTACACTATATTAAAACTTGATCGCGTCCTCTTTGCCGGTCTTACCAAAAAGAATTTACCGCGTGGTAAATATCGATTTCTCACCAGGAAAGAAATTATTCTACTTAAACATTTCAACAAAAAATGAATAGCACAACAACTTTTCAATAGTCTTGTGCTGATGAATACCATTAATTATCGGTGCCATTCTGAGCTTTAGAGCTGACTTTTCAAATTTTTTATTGGCATTTTCGGTAAATTAAGCCCAAAGTTTATACCATGAAGCAACATTTAAGCATCCTATTATTGTTGTTTTTGCAGACAGCGATCTTTGGCCAAATTCACCTCACAGAGGACGGTAGAAATATTCAGGGCTCTGATATCATTTCCAAAGACCTGTCTTCAGGTTTTGTTTTTCAACCCAATAATGCCGCTTTCGAAAGGCTATACCATGCTGAAATGTTCAAAGAGCGCGTAATCCTTCATCTGAATGAAGAAGAAAAAATCACCTTACTATTAGAAAAAAGAAATTTGTTTTCGGAGGACTTTCTCCTGAGGGGAATGACCCGAGAAGGACGTGTAGAATTACAAGCAGACCTAGGCAAACATTACAGGGGAACAGTTCAAGAGGTGCCAGGATCCTGGGTGGCCTTTTCTATTTACAGGGACCAGGTGAGCGCTCTTATTTCTATGCCAAAGAAGGGTACTTTTTCCCTTGGTCAACTGAAAAACCCTCTTCAGGATGGACTTTCTCATATTGTTTACAAGGATAGTCAAATGAGAAATGCACCGACCTTTCACTGTCACACGGGTGAAGAGGAAAGTAAATTTTTAGAACCATACAACCCGCAGCTTAAGAATTCGGTTGAAGCCAATTGCAAAGCTGTTCGACTTTATGCTGAGTTTGATTACTACACGTACAACAATCGTTTTGATGCCAACCTGGATGATGCCAATGCCTATGCGACCTTTTTATTGAACATGACAGTAGCCATGTTTGAGCAAGACGACATTCGCCTGATCGTATCCGAGGTTTTCCTCTGGACGGTACCGGATTCCTATACCAGGGACAATGCAGGTGATGCATTGAGGGAGTTCACAGATGATTATGAGAATGATTTCAATGGAGACATTGGGGCTTTAATTGCCACAGTGCCCAATGGGAATGGCGGTGTGGCCTGGCTTAACGTTCTCTGTCGTCAGTACAACGAGGGTTTTTCATTTGGAAGAACCTCTTATTCTAATACTTCTACCTGGCTCAGACAAATTCCGGCCTATAGCTGGGATGTTAATGTGCTGACGCATGAAATCGGGCACAATTTAGGCTCGCCTCATACCCATAATTGTTTTTGGAATGGAAACAATACCAAAATTGATGATTGCGCCGGAGAATTCAGTGAGGACTTCAGGGATGAGAGGTGTGATCCGGGTGCCCTGCCAAATGCAGGTACTATTATGAGTTATTGTCATTTGAATGTGGGTGTAGATTTCTCCCTTGGCTTTCATCCACAACCAGCAGAGTTGATGAGAAACAGAATTGCTTCTGCTCATTGTTTGCAGGCGCAATCTGAAGTAGATACAGAAATTAGTATAGAGGATGTTTTCGGGCAGCCAGCCCCCGAGAAAATTTGCTTGGGAGACAGCCTCCTTTTGAGTGTCGACGAAGGTTATACCTATGAATGGTCTAATAATCAAACAAGCTCCTCTATTTTTGTGAATGCTCCCGGAGTTTATCGTGTTACTGTTTTTGATGCAAATGGTTGTCCCCGGGAATACCGGGACACCGTGACGATGAACCCTCTTCCGGAGATCAATTATGTCATTAGTGATACACTTTTTTGCCCTGGAGATACCGCCGTAATTCGGGTTTTCAAAGACAGTCAGCAGTTGATCAGTTGGAATGATACTCCAGGGGACAGTATCTTTCAATTGTTTGATACTGACACCCTGAATTTGCTCGTAGTAGACTCGATTACCTCCTGCCGAAACTCAGATACGGTGATGGTGTCATTTAACCCGCAACCAACTTTGAACTATCGCACACTTGACTCCGCCGGTCTATGCACGGGGGATACAACGGAAATAACATTTAACCGCCTGGACTCCATTTACCTCGAAGGATCAATGGCGACTTCAGATACAAGCTTTAGCGCAATAGCCGGTATTTACCCGATGGTTGGTTTCATGGACGGATGTGAAACCAAAGATACGTTGATCATACAAGAATGGTTATTGCCTGAATTGACCATGAGGGATAGTTTTTATTTCTGTGAGGGAAATAGAGTTATTCTGACACCAGAAGAAGCCGAAGATAGTACGATTCTCTACCGATGGAATGGATCAGATACCAGTTACAGTCTCGAGGTGGATCGCCCCGGCCTCTATACACTGGAAGCGATATCTGCTTTTGGTTGCCGGTCAGAGGCCCAAACTGCAGTATTTAATGTCGAATTGCCGGACAGTTTATCCCTGGGATACAGTTACACAGATGGAGACTCTTTGTACAGCGTTTTTCTGATGACCCATCTTGACTCTTTTAGTGGTAACCTGCGGTGGCATGTCCCTGGATTAATTGTGCAAGAAAAAAATGACAGCTTATCTGTTTTTTGGGGCATGGCACCACCGGATACCGTGAACGTTTGTGTGCAGTATATCACTGATGAGCCGATAGCTTGTCAAACAGATAGTTTTTGCATCCGGGTACCGACATCCCTTGTATTGTCAGCAGCGAGCCCAGAAGCGGATCGCTTCTTGAAAGTGTATCCCAACCCTTTTGATGAGCAGCTGACTGTGGAGTGGCCATCAACCGGCACCCTCTTAAGTTTGGAGTTGTGGAATGCTGAAGGTAAACTTTCTTGGCAGTGGGATGCCGCGCCATTATCGGGAGCCAGGGTTCAGTTGTCTACCGCTCATTTACCTGATGGCGTATATTGGTTGCGTGCCAAAACACAACAGGGAATGGAAATCTTTCCGGTGCTGAAAATGAAATAAATCTTAAGGTATGGAGTAAAAATAAATGGTTTTATACGGCCTTTTATAGTTCAAACCTTGGGGGGGTGGCCAAAGTGAGTTCCAAATATTGGCTTAGCTAGGGCAGAAGTGCTCGTCTTGAATGAAATAGTGCGTTTTTCTTTTTAGTAGCGGGACTTTTTGAGGTTACAATTTATCAAGCGCAATCACGCCGTGGAGTCGCTATGGAGAAAATCAAAAATCACAGCAAATTTGACGAGCAAAAGATCCTGTAATTCTCTGCTTGAAACCCCATCAAGCTCGTCTTCAACTGGATGAAAGGCATCCTCGCAAATGGCAAGCAACTCTTCTTCTGGATAGCGCTCAAAAATGTAATCGGATACTTTTTGCTGCTCTTTTTGCTTTTCGAAAGAGGCCCAAAAGCGATCTTCTTCTTTTTTAATGACCGTCAGCGCAACTGGAGAAATATTGTGTGTTTTCAAAATGGAGGCTGCCCAGGAGCAAAAGAAGAAGAGATAGTCCTTTTCTTCGTTTGTGAGGGTCAATTCTGGATCTGAAAGGACAAAATCGAATAGACTTTGCCACTCATTTACAAGGTCCACCAACACCGTTTCTTTACTCAACGCTGCTTTTTCCAGACTTTCTTCGGCAGCGGACTCGCTGTAATAAGCGGCACTCAAATCAGACAGAGGTTTTCACTATGGGTGCTGCATTTCTGCATTCTTCGTTGGCTTCTTCGTAATATTTCTCAAAATTGGACACAAACATTCCGGCAAGTTCATTGGCCTTTTTATCATAGGCTGTCGGATCAGACCAGGTATTGCGGGGATTAAGCAAGTTGTCCGGCACTTCCGGACAGCTCTGCGGAATATTCAGGCCAAAAATGTTGTTGCTGTCATATTCCACATCTTTCAGGTGGCCCTGGAGGGCTTCTCGTATCATGGCCCGCGTATAAGCCAGTTTCATTCTGTGACCCTCACCGTAAGGGCCTTTTGTCCAGCCGGTATTGATCAGCCAAACGTCTACCCCGTGTTTTTGCATCCTTTCGCTGAGCATTTCTGCATATTTAGTGGGATGCAAGGGTAGAAATGGTGCTCCAAAACAAGCGGAGAAAGTAGCTTGTGGCTCTGAAACTCCATCCTCAGTTCCAGCTACTTTGGCTGTGTAACCACTGATAAAGTGATACATGGCCTGACCAGGAGTTAGTTTCGAGATGGGAGGTAAAATACCGAAGGCATCAGCAGTGAGGAAGAAGATATTTTTAGGGTGTCCGCCTTTCGATGGAATGGCAGCATTGTCAATATGAAAGATAGGGTAAGAAACCCTTGTATTCTGAGTAATCTCAGCACTTGCAAAATCCGGCATTCTGGTGTTTTCCTCGTAGACGAGGTTTTCGAGAATGGCTCTGTGTTTAATGGCATTGTAAATTTCAGGCTCTGTTTTGGGGTTGAGATCGATGGTCTTTGCATAACAACCGCCTTCAAAGTTGAAAACGCCATTATCCGACCAACCATGTTCGTCATCTCCAATGAGTGTTCTGCTGCTGTCGGCTGACAAGGTCGTCTTCCCGGTACCACTTAGGCCGAAAAACACAGCCACATCTTCTTTGTCTTCCTTGCCCATGTTTGCGCTACAGTGCATGGACAATACCTTTTTCTCATGCGGAAGGATAAAATTGAGTACGGAGAAAATCCCTTTCTTGATTTCTCCTGTATACCCGGTGCCACCAATGATGATGGTTTTTTCTTCGAAAGAAATAATGGCGAAATTCTCTTGTCTTGTCCCATCCGTTTCAGGATCTGCTTTGCATCCGGGAGCGCAAAGCACATGCCATTCCGGCTCAAAGTTATTAATCTCAGCGCGATCAGGGCGCAGGAACATATTGTAGCCAAACTGATTGCTCCAGGGATATTCAGTCACGAGCCGTAAACTCAAGCGATAATCTTTATCCGCACAGGCGTATGCATCTCTGACAAAGACGTCACCCTTGGACAAATAGTCCTGTACCTTTTTCTTAAGGCCCTGGTAGTAATTGTTGTCGATAGATATGTTGATAGGTCCCCAGTCCACATTGTTTTCAGTCATTTGATCCTTGACAATGAACCGGTCTTTAGGTGAGCGACCGGTAAACCTTCCTGTTTTGATGAGAATAGCACCCAATTCTGTCATTTCACCCATGTCGCGACGGATAGATTCCTCTACCAGTTGTTCGGGCAACAAATTCCAGTATTGTTTTTCTGATTGAATATTTAAACTTTCAAGAGAGGCGCTAATATTTTTATGACCAACAATGACCATTTGTCTCGCTATTTTGGTTTTAAAGGCACAAATTTAAGTAATAAATTAAAGGTCGTATTGTTTTTGAGCTTTTTTGATGCCTTTATGCTTATCATTTTGGGAGTTCCAAGAGGAAAACGGTTCCTTTTCCAGGCCGGGATTGTTTGACACTAATTCTACCCTTATGGTATTGTTCCATGATTCTTTTTGCTAAGGATAGTCCTAGGCCCCAACCTCTTTTTTTCGTGGTGAAACCAGGCTGAAATATACGTTTGTGCATATTGGGCAGCATCCCTTTTCCAGAATCTGACAATTCGATGTAAACCTTGTTTTCTTTTTCATAGGTTTTGAAAGCAATTTCTCCTTCGCCATCCATCGCATCCAGCGCATTCCGCACCAGATTCTCCAATACCCAGTTTAACAAGTGTTCGTTGTAGCGCGCAATTAATTCTTTGCCAGCGGCATCAAAAGATAATTTTATTCGACTGGGGACTCTTTTTTCGAAATAGGACAGAACAGAGCGAATGGTATCATCGATTGGATGTTGTTTCAGGACGGGTTGTGATCCAATTTTTGAAAAACGATCTGCAATTTTCTTCAGTTTATCGACATCGTTTTCCATCTCTAAAGCGGTCGTGCGCACGAGCTCCGGATCTTCCGGCAATTCTTTCAGGGTTTCCAGCCATGACATGATGGCCGTAATCGGCGTTCCTAGTTGATGGGCTGTTTCTTTCGCCATACCTACCCAGACCAGGTTTTGTTCTGCTTTTCTCGCAGAGCTAAACAGCCAGTATCCGATCAAGATGAATGCTGATACGAGAAAAACCTGAATCAATGGAAAATAGCTTAGCATTTGCAGTAAACGGGACTCTTTATAATAGACGTATTGGGTGAAGTAGGGCGTACGTAACTCAAGGGGCTTTACCCCGGAGGCCTTCATTTTAGTAAGTTCCTGCTTGAGACGAGGATCATCTGGGTCATCACAAGAAAAGTTTTCCACGAAATTTATCTCATCATTTTCATCCACAATGAGAGCCGGAATGTAAAAGTTGGATTGCGCGATTCTAGAGTGCAGAGTGAGATTACAACTCGTGTCTGCATTGGCCATTTCCTCCATGGCAATGGCCCACAGCTCCACCTTCGTTTTCTCTTCTTCCGACAATTTCTTTGCTAAGAAATTGGTGTAATAGGTAGAAATCGCAAGAATGATCAAGCCCGTAAGTAAAAGGAATAATTTCCAGCGAGATTTTTTCCGATAAATATTCAAAGCCTAAATATTTTTGGAATTAACGCAAGTTAAGCATACTTTATTTATCATTGATATCTTTAAAAAGTAGTTACAATCAGGGAATTATGAAACTAGCGGTAATTGCCCATGACGGAAAGAAGCCGGAAATGGTGGCTTTCATCATGGATCATCTGCAACTTCTTAAGCAGAATGATATTGAATTGATCGCCACGGGGACAACGGGTTCACACATGGAAAAAGCGGGCCTTGAGGTACATGCTTTGGCCAGTGGACCGCTGGGAGGGGATGCCCAAATTGCATCGCGTATTGTTGAAGGTAAGATAGACATGGTCATATTTTTCAGGGATCCTCTAGGGAAACACCCGCACGAAGTGGACGTCAATATGCTCATGCGTCTTTGTGATGTACATAACATTCCCCTGGCAACAAATCCAGCGGCAGCAGAACTCTTTCTTAAAGCAATTGGTTGACTGGAAAAACAGATAAGATTGGAGGCAGAAAAGAAGGATATTAGAAAAATTAAACCCAGGGAACTGGAGGCATTTTTGGATGACCTGGGCGTAAAAGCTTTTCGAAAAAAGCAGATTGAGGAATGGATCTGGCAAAAATCTGTACGGAGTTTTGACGAAATGACCAACTTGAGTAAGGCTTTGCGGGCCAGTCTAAAGGAGCGATTTGAGTTTCCGGCTCTGACGACAGACCTTGTACAGCGAAGTTCTGACGGCACAGTAAAGACCAGGTTTCGTTTGAAGGACGGAGCTATGATAGAGTCGGTGCTTATTCCGGTTGTACGAGATCAACGGTTTACTGTATGTGTGTCGAGCCAGGTGGGCTGTAGCCTCGATTGTGCTTTTTGTGCTACCGGAAAGATGAAGCGCATGCGTAACCTGGATGCTGCTGAAATTTACGACCAGGTCGTAGGTGTAAATGCGCAAGCTCAGGCGTTTTTCGACCACCCACTTACCAATATTGTTTTCATGGGTATGGGGGAGCCCCTATTGGCATACAGTTCTGTCAAGGAAGCGATACGCCGAATAACAGAACCCCGCGCCGGTTTGGGTATGTCACCCAGGAGAATTACCGTTAGCACTGCCGGAATCGCGAAGATGATTCACAAACTGGCAGATGAAGAAGTCCGGTTTAACCTGGCCCTTTCCTTGCACGCAGCCAATGAAGAAAAGCGCAGCCAGATCATGTCCATCAATGAGACTAATAATTTATCTGCCCTGATGGAGGCTTTGCGCGCTTTTAACGATAAAGCCAAGGGAAAAATAAGTTATGAATATATTGCGCTCAAAGACTTCAACACTTCAATTGAGGACGCTAAGGAGTTGGAACAGCTGTGTAGAGACTTTCCTGTAAAGGTGAACATCATCGAATACAATGATGTTGATGGCGTGCCTTTTCAAAAAGAAGATGAGCGCAAAACTGATGCATTCGCGGACTACCTCAATAGTCGGGGGGTTACAGCCACCATACGTAGAAGCAGGGGAAAGGACATCGATGCAGCCTGTGGCCAATTGGCCAACCAGGAAGGTGATGGCCACAACTAAGAAAAAAGCGACTCAACTATCACTTAGCGCTTTTCAGGTCAAGTCGATTTCAAAATTGACTAGATCTACGAACTCCTTTAAGCGACCGGTCAACAATTGATTGTCCACTTTTTTCAATTTGTCCAGACTAAACTCTTCTACACAAAATGAGGCCATTGCACTGCCGTGAATCACAGCACGCTTCATGTTTTCCAATGAAATATCATTCGTATCTGCGAGATAGCCCATAAAGCCACCAGCAAAGGTGTCTCCGGCACCGGTAGGGTCAAAAACTTCAGCGAGTGGCAGGGCAGGGGCAAAGAAAACATGATGATCGCTGAACAAAAGGGCTCCGTGTTCCCCTTTCTTAATAACCAGGTATTTTAGCCCTTTACTGAGAATTTTTTCTGCTGCTTTAACGAGAGAATATTCACCCGAGAGTTGGCGCGCCTCTTCGTCGTTGATGATCAAAACATCTACCCTTTTGATGGCCTCCCATAAAGCATCCGGTGCGACGTCAATCCAGAAATTCATCGTGTCCATGGCCGTGAGTAGAGGCTTTTCTTTCATTTGGTCCAAAACAGATATCTGTACCTCCGGTGTGAGGTTGCCCAACATGAGAAAGCGCGCCTCTTTGTATGATTCGGGTAATTTGGGTTTAAAGTCTGCCAAAACATTCAACTCAGTCGCCAGAGTTTCTCTTGAATTGAGATCTTGGTGGTATTTACCAGCCCAGAAAAAAGACTTTTCTCCTTTTTTTATTTGTAGTCCACCAGTGTCTACGCCGCGATCATTCAGGTTTTTAATTTCTTGCTCAGGCCAGTCATCACCAATCACAGAAACGAGTCCGATATCTCCGGTATATAAGGATGCCGCGTAAGAAATGTAGGTAGCTGCACCCCCTATAACTTTCTCTGCTTTACCAAATGGTGTTTCTATGGAATCGAACGCAACGGTTCCTACATTTACAAGCTTCATAAAAATTCTTTTTGCAAATATTGCACAATTATATTTATTGACCTAAATTTGCACTCCGTTTTGAGAGAAGGTAAAGAGAAACGCTTCAGTAGCTCAGCTGGTTAGAGCGGCGGACTGTTAATCCGTAGGTCGTAGGTTCGAGTCCTACCTGAAGCGCTACTTCTCTCTCTTTTTCAACAACCACTTCACAGCCATTTCATATCCTTCGATTCCTTTGCCCTCGATACAGTGTGCTACGTGCGGCCTTATAAGAGACAGTTGCCTTCTAGGTTCCCTTTCTGATATATTGCTAATATGTACTTCTACTATTGGGAGAGACATCAATTCTACTGTATCTGCCAAGGCCAGGCTGTAATGCGTATAGGCCGCAGGGTTTAGAATGACGCCCATGCATCCTGACGGTATGCTTTGCAGGTAGTCGATTAGGGCTCCTTCAGCATTACTCTGAAAATACATCAATACCGCTTCAGACCCGAATTGGGGCCTCAGTTGTGTTTCCAGATAGTCATCGAAAGATTGTCCGCCATAGATTTTCGGAGGTCTTAAGTGTAGCAGATTCAGGTTTGGTCCGTTGACGATGTGTATGATTGGCAGCATCAATTGGCCATTTCTGACAAGAACTTTATGCGCACCAATTTAATTTCCTGCATGGTAATATCATCTTCTTGGAGTTCCTCGAAAGCGGATTCCACGGAGTCGCTTTCTGCCTCCATGAAATAATCATAAATATCTTCCTTTGAATATTCATCCACTACATCGTCTATGTAATAGTTGATGTCAACCTTAGTTCCACTTAAGACAATAGCGCCCAGTTCGTCGATCAACTCATCCTCGGACACATGGATACTACTGGCGATATCATCTAATGACATTTTGCGGTCGATGCCCTGTATAATGTGAATTTTGGACTTGGACTTGTTTGCAACTGATTTAATGACGATGTCATTCGGTCGTTCAATATTATTTTCATCCACGTATTGTTGGATGGCCTCAATAAAGGGCGCGCCATACCGTCTGGCTTTACTCATGCCCACACCGGAAATATTGGCCATGTCTTCCAAGCTGACTGGATAATAGATGCACATCTCCTTCAAGCTGGGATCCTGGAAGACAACGTATTTTGGAATCTCTTCACTCGCAGCAATTTTTCCACGAATATCTTGCAGGATGCCGTAAAGAATTTGGTCCATCACACCCGTTTTTTCGTTGCTGACGGGAGCGTCACTTTCTTCGTCAGACTGGGACAGGTCCCTTTTGATCATGATGACCGTAGGCTTCGGGTTTTCTATGAAGTTTTTTCCTTTCTCAGTTAAACGCAAAATACCATACTCCTCTATATCTTTTCGACAGTAGTTGTGTAACAGAGCCTGCCGCATGAGAGATTTCCAAAAAATAGAAGGTTTTTCTTTGCCTGCACCAAACATGGGATGCTCTTGCAACTTGAAAGCCTTTAATTTTTCATTGCTTTCCCCTGTGATGAAATCCACAAGGGGACGGCTGGTGTAGTTTTCCTGAAGTGCTTGTATGACCTTGAGGGCAAGAACCATTTCATCCTTTGCCTGAACCTGTTCACCTGGATGCCTGCAGTTATCGCACATTTCCCCACAGTTTTCCTTATCGAAATCTTCTCCGAAATAATGGAGGAGCAGCACCCTTCTGCAAACAGAGCTTTCGGCATAAGACATCACTTCTCGGAGAATTTCGAGACCCATTTGTCTTTCGGAAACAGGTTTATCTCGAAGGAACTTCTCTAGCTTGAGCAGGTCTTTGAAAGAATAAAAAGCCAGGCAGTCTCCTTCAAGGCCATCTCTTCCGGCTCTTCCAGTTTCCTGGTAATAATTCTCAATGGATTTTGGTATATCGTAGTGTATTACAAACCTGACATCAGGTTTATCTATGCCCATGCCAAAAGCAATTGTGGCACAAATGACATGGATGTTTTCCATGAGAAAATCATCCTGGGTTTTAGCCCTGGTTTTAGCATCTAAACCGGCGTGGTAGGGTGCTGCCAGAATGCCGTTGACGCTCAATTGGCGAGCTATATCTTCTGTGGACTTTCGGCTTTGCACGTAAATGATGCCACTTTTACCTTTGCGCTGCTTAATAAATTTGATGATTTCAACGACTGCTTTTTCCTTGCTCTTTTTGGGTCTCACTTCATAGTACAAATTGGGTCTGTTGAAGGAAGATACGTAGGTATTGCAGTCTTGTAAGCCCAGGTTCTTGATGATGTCAGACCTCACTTTTGGTGTGGCCGTGGCAGTAAGAGCAATGATTGAAACTTCATGCTCCAGTTGTTCTGTCAGATGTTGAATTCTTCGGTATTCTGGTCGAAAATCGTGCCCCCATTCAGAAATGCAGTGTGCCTCGTCTACGGCGATAAAGGAAATGTTGACTGATTTAAAGAAGTCGATATTTTCTTCTTTGAGCAGGGTCTCCGGTGCTACATATAGCAGTTTCGTTGCCCCCTCTAAAATGTCCTCCTTGACTTTTCGAATTTGACCTTTATTTAGAGAAGAGTTGAGGAAGTGGGCGACACTATCATTATCGCCATGTCTGCGTATGGCATCCACCTGGTTTTTCATCAGTGCAATGAGTGGGGAAATAACGATAGCTGTGCCTGGAGACATAAGGGCAGGGAGTTGGTAACATAAGGACTTACCTCCACCGGTAGGCATCAGGACAAAACTATCCCGGCCTGATAACAGGTTTTTGATGATGGCTTCCTGGTTTTCTTTGAATTGATCAAATCCGAAATACCGCTTCAGCGCAAGTCCTAATTTGTCTTTTTCAGAGATCATGTACTTGTTTAATTTCTCATTGCTTCTGTACAATTCCTGAATTTAGCGGTAGTTTTACGACCGCACAATTTAAAAATACTAATTTTTGAGTGACAAAGGAACATATATGTCTGACAAAAAAAAGGCAGTCATCAGGGACGCACAAGAAACCCTGCGCATTGAATCAGCGGCCATTCAAGATTTGATTCCACATGTGGATGAAGATTTTTACAATTGCGTTCAACATGTTTTGAAAGCTGGCGGCCGCATCATTATAACGGGTATTGGCAAGAGTGCGCTCATAGGACAGAAGATTGCCGCCACACTCAACAGCACAGGTACACCCTCTTTTTTTATGCACGCTGCTGACGCCATCCACGGTGATTTAGGAATGATTCAGAAGGAGGACACGGTCATGTGTATTTCTAAAAGCGGCAATACGCCCGAAATAAAAGCCCTTTTGCCTTTCATACGAAATTTCGGCAACCACATTATTGGCCTTGCGGGAAACAAGCAATCGGAGTTGGCACAATTTGCTGACTTTTTACTGTATTGCGGAGTAAAAGAAGAAGCGGACCCAAACAATTTGGCACCAACGGCGAGTTCGACCGCGCAGTTGGCCATGGGAGATGCCCTGGCGGTAGCCCTGATGAAATACCGGGGATTCAGCCCTGAAGATTTTGCTGCTTTTCACCCCGGTGGTTCTCTTGGCAAACAATTGTATCTCAAAGCAGGGGACTTGGCTGCAGGCAACCTAGCTCCGAGCGTGTCTCTGGATACGGACATTCATCAAATTATACTGGAAATAAGTTCAAACAGGCTAGGTGCTACTGCCGTTGTTGACGAGGCCATGCAGCTTTTGGGGATTATTACGGATGGGGATTTGAGGAGAATGCTTGAGAAGGAAAGAGATTACCAGGACTTTAAGGCTCGAGATGTATATTCTTCTAACCCATTAAGCATGCCTCATGACGAATTGGCGGTTAAGGCACTGACCATAATGAGAAGCCATAGCATCAGCCAGTTGCCAATCCTGGATAAAGAGGGCCTTTATTCAGGCATGATACATCTGCATGACTTGATAAGGGAGGGTTTGATTTAACTTATGAGGCTTTAGAAAGGTAGAGGTTGTTGATCCCGGGTTCATTGAGTATGGCTATCTTAAGATTACCAACGAGATCCAAAATAGCCAGGAATATAATGATGGCATGGATTCGGTCGACGCAATCTTGAAAAAGATCGGTGAAGTTTAATTTTGATTTAACCTGGAATTTCTCGTATAAATTATTTTTTTCCGTTTCCATATCGTAATCGAAGCGCAAAATTACCGGGTTTTTACGCTTTTCCCGGTCTTCGTATTTCTCCATGGCTCTTGCAAAAAAATCCATCAACTTATAGAGTTTGATGCTCTCTAATTCGGAAGATTTATCAGCTCGCCGTAAAAGACCCCGGAGCTCCAGGTGGAAATGCCCCCGAGGGTGCTTTTTCAAGCGGTCGTCTTCCAACTTTTCAAATTGATCGATACTTTGCTTGTATCTTTTATATTCCAGCAGTTTTTGCACTAAATCCTGTCTCGGGTCAAGTTCATTACCCTCTTCATCTACCGGCTTCCTCGGCAGGAGTACTTTTGCTTTGATTTCCATCAATGTAGCGGCCATGACTATGAATTCACTGGCCATGTTGATATTCAGCCGTTCCATGGTGTGCAGATAATTAAGAAAATCACCGGTCAACTTAGCTATCGGAATATCGTGAATGTCTAATTCGTCCCGCTCGATAAAGAACAAAAGCAAATCAAAGGGCCCTTCAAATTGGGGCAACTTTATGGTGTACAATGCAGGAGAAATCATATAACAAAGATAAGAAATACGACGTGTAGGGCAGTCAATTCGCAGGGATTCTTTAGTTTTCGAGATGGAAAAATTGTTGATCATACCCATGCCCCTGGGGCAAAAAGAAAATCACCCTGAAATCAGTCGGGAAATAATTGAGGCTATACGGAGTTGCGATCTTTTTTTAGCAGAACGGGCCAGGACATTCCGGCGCTTTGTTAAGCCAATTGATCCTGAGACCATTATCCAGAACCTGCAAGTTGAAGAGTTGCCCAAAAAACCGAATGCCCGAGAAATAAAGGAGGTGTTAAAAAAAACAGGGGATTTTGCTGTAGTTGGACTGGTTTCTGAGGCCGGAAGCCCCGGCATTGCCGATCCGGGACATTATCTTGTGCGGTATGCTCACCAGAAGGGGATAGAGGTCGTGCCCATTAGCGGACCCTCAAGCATCTACCTTGCATTAATGGCTTCTGGTATGAACGGGCAACAATTCTGTTTTCACGGATATTTGCCCAGGCAGGATGGCCCCTGTATCCGACAGATACTCAATATGGAAAGGGATTCGAAAAAAACCGGGTATACCCAACTCTTTATGGAAACGCCCTACAGGAACAATCAGCTCTTGGAAAGACTGTTTAAAAACTTAGATCCGCAAACCTTGTTGCACATTTCGTGTGAGCTGACAACCTTGAATGGGTTTAGCCGAACGCGAACTGTCCAGAGCTGGCGCAGGCAAAACACCTTGAACTTGCATAAAAAGCCGTGTATTTTTGCCATAGGAAAATGAAGGGCCTTCAAAGAGAAAACATGAAAGCGACTGACGCCAGACAATTAGAAGAATTCGGGTTTTTGAGAAAGGATGTAGATCCGACCAAGGATCTCGAACGGGAAGTGATCAGACTTAAAGAGGAAAAAAACGCCATTCTTTTGGCACATTATTACCAGGAAAGTGAAATTCAGGACCTGGCGGATTATGTTGGCGACAGTCTCGGTTTGTCGCAAAAAGCGGCAAGTGCTGATGCGGACATCATTGTTTTTGCTGGCGTCCACTTTATGGCAGAAACGGCTAAAATTCTTAATCCAGGAAAAAAAGTACTCTTACCTGACCTTAAAGCTGGTTGCTCACTTGCCGACTCCTGCCCGGCGCCCGTTTTCAAGAAGTTTAAAGCGCAATATCCGGAACACAAGGTCATCAGCTATATCAACTGCACGGCAGCGCTTAAGACCATGACCGATATTTGTTGCACGAGCTCGAATGCTGAGATCATCATCAATAGCTTACCGGTGAATGAAAAGATCATATTTGCCCCTGACCGAAACCTGGGTAAGTACCTCATGAAAAAAACAGACCGAGATATGATCTTGTGGAATGGCTCTTGTATGGTGCATGAAATTTTCTCACAGGAAAAAATAACCAAGCTGAAACATCAGTATCCCGAGGCTTTGCTGATTGCCCATCCCGAATGCGAGGACCACTTGCTGGAAAATGCTGACTTCATTGGTTCCACAAGCCAACTTATACAATACAGTGTAAGCAGCGAGGCATCGCAATTTATAGTTGCGACAGAGGCTGGTATATTGCATGAGATGAGAAAACAGGCCCCGGAGAAGGAATTCATTCCGGCTCCTCCCCAGAACAATTGCGCTTGTAACGAATGTCCACATATGAGAAGGAACACCCTCGAAAAGCTATATTTGTGTCTGGAATACGAACTACCCGAAATACATCTCGATGACAAAATAATTGAAGAAAGCAGGAGTTGTATAGATCGAATGTTGGAAATATCTGCCCGGGCAGGATTGTAAACCATTCTCAAGTTCAAGAAGAACCTTATGAAATGCAATAAAATAAAGCGCGTCCTGTATGCCGTGGTGTTTGCCATTTTTGCTCTGACGGCATCTTTCAACGCGGGAGCACAAGATCAACTGGGTTGGGAAGTTGGGGCCTGGGGTGGAGTTTCTCATTACTTTGGAGATTTGAATACCAGTTACAGCATTACGGATCTCAACCCCGCCGGAGGTATAATGGCCAGGTACAACTTCAATAAGCGCATCTGCCTGAAATTTTCCGGCAATTACACTCAGATTGAGGCGTATGATAGTGATTCAGACAATATTTTTGAGATACAGAGAAACCTGGGTTTTCAAAGTGAAATAGTAGATGGTACTGCCCAGCTTGAGTTTAATTTTCTGCCATATGAGCACGGTAGCTACGACGAGTGGTTTACGCCATACATGTTTGCCGGTTTCAGCTTCTTTTATTACAATCCTACAGCAGAGTTGGATGGCGAGACTTATGAGTTGCGGAACATGGGTACAGAGGGCCAGTTCAGAGGAGAGGAGTATAGAACAACAGATGTCGCCTTCACATTTGGCGGAGGGTTTAAGTTCGACATCAATTACCGCTGGAGTGTCAATATTGAGTTGAGTTCACGAGCGGTAGGCACGGATTATCTGGACGACGTCAGTGGCACTTATCCGGACATGGAGGATGTCGAAAACCTGAGAGGTATCGAGGCTGTTCTGCTCAGTGATCGCTCCAGGGAGGTCGTAGGTGATGTGAATGCCATCGGCGAAGAAGGCAGACAGCGAGGCAATGGCAAAGACAACGATATTTACGCTACGCTTGGCATTGGGCTTGTTTATTACTTTGGCAAGATACGGTGCCCGGCTTTTTTCAGGTATTGATCTCAATTAGAATTCTGGTGTATGATCTGGCAGAAAGAAATTGTATTGCCTGCACGTGGTAACGGGATGCACGACATTGGTCCAGAAATTATTCATGTCTTGCCCAAGGATATCGATCAAGGTATCCTGTTTCTGCATTTATTGCACACCTCTGCCGCATTGACTGTGAATGAAAATTATGACCCCGACGTACTACGTGACATGCAACTCTACCTGGAACGCTTAGCACCTCAACAACTCGAAGGAATCAGACATACCCTGGAGGGACCGGACGATATGCCGGCTCATGTAAAATCAAGCTTGTTTGGTATGCACCTCAGCCTGCCATTAAAAAACGGGCAGTTGGTTTTGGGACAATGGCAGGGTGTATTTTTGTGTGAATTCAGAACACAAGTAAGGTCCAGAAGCCTTTTTCTAAGTATATTATATTAAAAATTCGAACCATGATGAAAGCAGGTATTTTGTTTTTTAGTCTTTTCATTTCTATCCCTTTGCTGCAGGCCCAGGAAATATTTGAAGCAGACCGTCCTATGAGTCTTGGTCTTAAACCGGCTCAGGTAATGCCTCTGCCTTTAAATGATGTTCGCAGTATTGAAAAAATGTGGGACGACTACATGAAAGAACAGGGATTAAAGCTCAAGCGTAACCGCAAAGCTGATGAGTACTACGTAACTGAAGCAGAACTCCTCAATATTGGCCAGGGAGAGCAATTTGAATTGTACTCCAGGGTAGAAGAAAAACAGGAGAAGGCCGAACTGTCTGTATGGATTCACCTGAAAGAGGGGTTTCTCTCGGAATCTGAATTCCCGGAGTCCACACAAGCACTGCGGGAACTACTCCTGCCTTTCGAGAAATTGGTGCGCATTGAGAAAGTTCAGCGTGCGCTGGAAGAAGAAGAAGACAGGCTCAAGGACCTGGATAAAGACCTGGAAAGCCTGATTTCTGATAAAGAGAAGTACGAACAAAATATCGAACAAGCGAGAAAAGAGATCGAGGAAAACGAGAAAAATATTGAAAAAAACCTGACGGAACAGGAGGCTATGAATAAGAAAATAGAAGAGCAGAAAGCGGTCATAAAGAAAACACAGACGCGCATAGATAACATTAAAGCGGAATGAGCCCATGCAGCAAGCGCTCTTACTGAAGCAGTTTGACCGGCATCTAAGCCTGGAGAAAGGACTCAGCCCAAACTCTGTTGATGCCTATTTATCTGATGTAAGGCAACTTTTTCGCTTTCTGAATAACGTGGGAGTTCAAAGTTTGAGGTCTTTAAACCACGTCCAACTGGAACAATTTCGATCTGCTTTGCATGAGCTGGGGTTAAGTGCCAATACCGAATCGCGTATGGTTTCTTCCATCCGGGCATTCTTTCGGTTTTTACTGTTGGAAAAAATCATCGATGAGGATCCCTCTAGTAAGCTTGTACATCCCCGAAAGCAGAGAAAAGTTCCGGAGATTCTCACCACGGAGGAAATCGAACGCATGCTGGAGGCATCTCTGGGCATGACCTCTGACGTGGTTGTTAATAAACGCAACCATGCGATGATAGAGTGGCTCTATGCCACAGGTACTCGTGTTTCTGAACTGATTCAGCTTCAAAAAACGCACCTTCACCTGGAGGATCAATACATTCGCGTTCGAGGTAAAGGCAACAAGGAACGCCTGGTACCCATCCATGAAAATGCCATTGATGCACTACAAACTTACTGGAGGGAAATGTGGGAGAGACAACCCTCTTCCAGGGAGAAGGAACTTGTCTTTCTGAACCGCAGGTTGAAAGGTATTAGTCGAAATATGGTGTACATGATGCTCAACCAGTGCGCCGAAAGAGCCGGAGTTGACAAGAAAACGGGACCCCATATTTTTCGCCATTCCTTTGCAAGCCATTTGATTGAACGAGGTGCTGATATTCGCGTAGTGCAGGAGTTGCTGGGACATGCCTCCATTCTTACAACAGAAATATATACCCATTTTGAAATGAAGGCCCTTCGGCATACCTTGCAACATTGCCATCCTGTTTATATAACAGAAGATTTTTAATGACATGTTGAAAGCCCTGTCTCTTCTTATGTTTCTGTGCCTGTTACTGGCATGTGCGACACCTTCTTCACCGGAGGGTGGACCAAGAGATACGACGCCTCCTTCTTTATTAATAGAAGAGTCTTCCGCCTCTCTTCAAACCAATGTCGAGTCGAGGTCCTGGTATTTTGAATTTGACGAATTCGTCAAGCTCGACAATCCGGCACAGAATATTCTGGTGTCTCCTCCGCTAACTTACCCTTTGGAGGCCAGAGTTTACGGAAAGAAAGTCAAGGTGGAGCTGGATAGCCGGGAAGAACTCCAGGAAAATACGACTTACATTATCAACTTTGGACATACCATCAAAGACATTACCGAGGGAAATAGTGCGACCGGATTGCAACATATTTTCTCTACAGGCCCTGTTATTGATTCCTTAAGTGTCCGAGGACGCATTATACACGCTTACGACGGAGAAGCCGTGAGTGAGGCCGCCATATTGATCTACGATAATTTACGCGACAGTGCATTCTTGCTGGAGAAACCGTTGTACATAAGTTTTCCTGACAGCTCAGGATACTTTGAGCTCAACTATTTGAGGAGTGACAGCTTCCGCCTATACGCGCTTAAAGATGAGAATGCCAATCTTAGATATGATGGTCCACCAGAAGCCATGGCCTTCTATCCGGGTATTTTTATTTTAGATAGCGCTATGGTCATTGACACCTCTCTTATTCTATTCGAAGAGGAGAGTACACCTCGGTTGGAAGACTACGAATTTGCCACTGGTTTACTGACTATGACGTGGTCACAAGCTTTCCTGGATACCCCGGTTATTAATTTCAGTGGTTTGAACACGGAGCATCGGGAAATAGAACAGAAAGAAATGAGAGAGTGGTACGCGGGAGAGCCTGATAACAACATAGAGTTGTACATCATGGGGACGGAAGAAATAGATACGATTAAATTACGCTATACGAAGAGCCAGGACAAAGAGCGGGATCAGAAGTTTACCCAGGCGAGCAAGATATCAGCAGACCCTGAAGCGGCAGTCGAGATTCCATTACAGGTGCCAGTAGTGTCTTATGAGGAGGATTCTGTTTTCTTTTTACATGATACCCTCATTATACCGGCGGGAAAGATGGCACTAACTTCTCCATTCTCTTTGGAAATAGATTTGCCGGACAAGGTGTTTGAGAAAGGAGGTATTCTCATTTTGGACAATGGCGCCCTTGAAGAATTCCGAGGCACCAAATCGGACTCGACCAATATCATCATCAGTCCTTTCGATAAAGAAGAACTGGGTAATCTTTTTTTAAGTGTAGACACATTAAATCCGGACATTCAATACATTGTAGACCTTAGAAAGAAGGACAGTGACTGGACGAAACGAAAAATTGTAAGGGGCTTGAGTATTCATAGAGACAGTTTCTTC
>DATFJT010000076.1:0-6603 GCA_035269065.1 Saprospiraceae bacterium
GAAAAGGAACATTTACAATGGCAAAAAACCATTCAGTTTCTCAATAAAAAAGTCAATTTTACAGCACCTGACAGCACATTGATCATCAAAAATCCCGGGACAACTGCACAGGTTAAATTTATTCGAGCGATCTACCCTGGAGCCAGATTCATTTTCTTACACCGCAATCCCTACGATGTTTTTTACTCCAACATCAAATTGTGGAAGCGACTCTTGGATAATCTAGCTCTTCAGGTCATTTCAGATGAAGATATCAAGGAAAACATTCTGTACATCTACCGGAAAATGCACCTCAATTACCTGGAAGACAAGAAAGCAATTCCCGCCGGTCATCTGGTAGAAATTCCTTACCAAGAATTAAGCAGTGCACCCAAGGAATGTCTGAGTAGCATCTTCAGGGAATTGGGCTTGCCTAATTTCGAACGAAAGCTGCCGCATTTTGAGAAATATTTGAATCAAATAAGTCATACTGAGAGTCACTACGACTACCAATCTGAAGACCTGACGCGCATCAACCGCGACTGGAAATTCATGTTTGAAAATTTTAATTACTCTGTAAGACAGACAGCAGTCAAAAATGCTTGATCCCTATTTTTTCTGAGATACGATCTCTCCATCCGCTATAGTTTGTAAGACCTCAGTTTTCATGATTTTCTCCTCAGCTACATTCTGAATATCTTGAGAAAGCACAGTGAAATCTGCGTACTTTCCGGGTTCGATAGAGCTTTTTTTCTTCCTCAAAAGCACCATAAGCAACATATATGGTGTAGGTCCTCAAGGCCTCTTCCCTACTCAATTTCTGACCAGTTTCAAATGCTGATCCATCTCTTGTCTTTCAAGTAACAGTCGTGTAGTAACATGCGATTGGATAGACGAGTTCCACTGGGGCATCTGTCCCATTGATGACCAATGCTCCGGATTCCAGGAACTGCTTCTACTTGTAAGCTCCCAGTGCGATACGCATACTCCCCAAAATCCATTTCTTCGTTCAAGCCGGCCAACTGCATCGCCTTTCATTGATAAAGAGTGCGTGGCCGCTTGCATGTATTAACATGACAGGATGCTCCTCTGTCTTTTCGCTCAATTGGTGATGGGTCTGAAAACCCTTCACGAATCCTTCCTGCTCATCCCATTTACTCTGATGCCATTCCCGGCCGAGTATCCATGTACCCGGAGCTTGTTCTTTTGTGGCAACAACAACCTTTTCTATCATCTCTTCATAAGTGTTTATATCCACCAGGCTCACATGACGGACTTGTTTGCCAAGAGCAAGAAGATGGGCGTGACTTTCAATAAAACCGGGGATCATCGTACGGCCTTGCAGGTCTAATATTTTGGAATCATCATTGGCCAGTTTTTTCAAATTTTTCCAAAAACCATTAGCAAACACCCTCTCATTCCTGACGGCCACAGCTTCCAAAACCGAATTAGAAGAATCCACACTGTATAAGGTGCCATTATGGATGAGTAGATCAACTGTTTCTTGAGCACTAAGTGAGCCAATGGAAAGCAAAGTAATTATACTGTATAAAACCAGCTTAGACTCGAAATATGCTATAGCGATTTAATTGTACCATTTTTATTTTAATAAAGATAGATACAGTCGCGAGACTATGAGCATTAATCGAAGCTTCTTTAACCAGTAGAATGAGAGATAACTATCAAATAATTGCATTTATTTGAACTGGATAAATGAGATGTCGAGATAATGGGAAGGTGTGGTTTCAAAAACTTACAGCAGAGATGGTGAGATGCTCACAACACTATTCTGTCTGATCTATCATGGATTTCACAAAGCTCAAAAAATCGGCGCTATGGATTTGGCTTTTTATCCGCCGAGTTTCTGTACTTGAGAAACAGTTGTATAAGTATGGTAGACAACTGCATCCACGGGATATTCCCTTCTTTGTTGCTTTGGGTCTTACCAGAAGATTGGAATTTTTTAAATATGAATGGTACCAATGGAGCTAAATGAATGCCAAGGGGGACCAGTTTTTTGAAATCCCTTATTGAAGGTGATTCATCAAAAGTACCCACCAAGTTGGATTTTAATTGCTGTTCTGCATAGTTAATTTGACCCTTTAATTCCTTTTTCCTTTTTGCTATATCGTATTCAGTCATCAAGTTGCCTTAAAAATTTATAAATGCCGCCTAAAATGGTGTGGTGAAAAATTCTATCGAATAACAAAAAGACGAGTATGCCAACAAAAAAATAGAAAGCAGCTATGGCAAATAAAGCTTGAATGAGTGAGTTCAGGTACTGAGCCAGCATCAAAGTTACTCCAAATGTTACCAGGGCCAGAGCAAAAACTGCAATCATTAAGAGAACAACCCAATAGATGCTTTTGCTCACCATTTGAGCAACAGCATCCATCAACTCCAGCTTTTTCAGCTCCAGGTTGTTGTCGACAATCGTCTTGAGATATTCGTAATTCTCTCCAATTTTATGGAAAAGACTTTTCTCCTTATCCATCTAGATTATTTGACGGGATTTTCTTCCAATTTTCTTTTGGCTCTTCTGACGCCATCCTTGAATTCTCCCATGGCTCCTTCCGCCTTGTGAACCGTTTCTTCGGTTTTTTGCTCAATGGATTCTTTTGTTGAGGAGATATTATCTGTGAGGCTATCCAATGCAGACTGCGTTTTGTCTTTCACATTGCTCGCCAGTTCTTCTGTTCTGGACTGGACCTCGCTGGAAATCTCTGATGCCTGTTCAGCTACTGCTCTGCGTATCTGCTTTCCTTTTGGCGTTTGTAGAAAATAGGTGACAGCTGCTCCTGCGGCTGCTCCGGCAAGAAATAAAAATGAATTGTTGTTCTGGTTTGACATAATATTCGGTCGATTTTAGTGAAAAAAATGAGGATTCGGGAGTTACTCATTTTTCAGCTTACTTTAATTTATCCCTGGGACTTAAGAAATTCCTCAAACTAAGGAGGCATTCCAGGGAATAGTGTTTTATCTGAAAACTTTCTCTTGGATGGGCGCTTCATTACTTTACCCCTCCCGAACTATCAATAGTATACAAAAAAAAGCATTGAATATCAAGTAATTAGGACATCAAATCCGAGTTAATCTTCTGGAATCTCAGATTTCCAAAATTCCCTGGCTGGAGATGACATTCCGCACATCGGAAAGGAAGGTGTATCAATAATAATAAAACGCCCAGATTAACAGGTACCAACAATCATTCCCATCAAATATTCCAAGTTACAGCAGGTTCATAGTTAAAAAAACAAAAAAGCCATAAAACTACACTCGTAATTTTATGGCTTTTCGTTCGTGGAGCTGCGGGGAGTCGAACCCCGGTCCAGCTGAAGCGCTCAATAGCCTTCTTCATGTTTAGTGATCCATTCGATTGTCGGGAACTGGAGAGCTTGGAACACAAAGCTGAACCAATTCCTTAGCTTCTAAATCTTACTTTTTGATCGAAGCAGGTCAAAAAGCCAGCCTGAATTTGATGGTGTGCGTTGCGCTTTGTATCAGGCATCAAGCACAAGGCACAAAGGCTTATCTAATTCCTAGAATTAGGCAGCCATGGCAAAGTTTCTATTGCCGTGTAAAAATTGTCGATTACCATTTGTCAACGCAGTGAGCAATCTTTCTGCGACATGCTTACTATTCAACTGACTTCCCTGTCGATTCCAGTTCAGCCCCAAATTGTCTGCAAATGTAAAAACTATTTTTTAGTAATTTTGGTTCCAATTTTGTACACTTATTCATCCAGTCCACAGGACTGTACATATAAATCAATTATAATATGGCTATTATCATTACAGACGACTGCATCAATTGCGGTGCCTGCGAACCGGAGTGTCCTAATAATGCGATCTACGAGGGGGGCATCGAATGGGCCATGTCCGACGGTACCTCACTTGATGGAAAATATACCCTCGAAGATGGAAAATCCGTCGACGTAGACGACAAGCAATATCCTGTTGAAGAAGATTACTACTACATTGTACCAGATAAATGCACCGAATGTCAGGGCTTTCATGAAGAGCCCCAATGTGCAGCGGTCTGTCCTGTAGATTGTTGCCTGCCCGATCCCGACCGCGAAGAGACAGAAGAAGAACTGCTCAATAAAAAGGAACGCTTGCATTTGTGAGTAGAAGGCTAAGTCTTGAGTTTTTTGTGTTGAGTGCTCACTCATTCTCTTTGGGTTGGATTTCAGCACCTGTGATATCATTGATGAGCATATAGCTAGTTGGCGTATTGGTCCCGAGTTGTCGGGATTGGCATGTTAGCGTATTAGCCTTTTTGTCCCAAGCTCTCGGAATTAGCTTTTTAGCGTATTGAAGCCCTGGCAAATGATGCATGGATCGATTGATCATATAAATCTTCCATCAGCTTTCGCGTTTGAGGCCTTCAATGTGCCTGAGGCGAATCTGCGACCTGCAACAAAAAAAGCGGTCATGCCAGGCACAACCGCTTAAGTTCAACTTTATTTATCTAAACTCGACTTACATGGCCATTTTTACTGCTTCGTAAGCATTTACCACACCTCCAGTTGCAGACAACTCTTTAAAGGATTTCTTCTCTCCGTCCATTCCGGGTACTTTTACTTCTGTATCAAAAGTGACGGCTGATTTCAACAATATTTTCTTCACCTTTTAGCTGAAAGCTTGGGGAAATAAGATCTTATCAAAGCTGCTACACCGGCCACTGTCGGAGAGGCCATTGATGTACCGCTAAAAGTAGCATAATCACTCTGAGGAATAGTGGAATAGATTTGATATCCCGGAGCAAAAATATCTACCTGATCTTTTCCGTAATTGGAAAATCCGGCAACCATATCCTCTCCCTCCTTCCAGCTTAAGGCACCTACCTCAATCCAGGTCTTGGCCTTTTTCTTAAAGAACAAGAATTTCTTATCATAAATATCATTCGGAAAATTATCGGATACGTCGTTGTTTTGGGCACTATTACCTGCAGCATGCACCAACAACACATCATTTTTTACAGCATAAGCAACGGCCTCATCCACAGCCTTCTTATCCCAGGAATAACTTTTACCGAAGCTCATGTTGATGATAGAAGCACCGTTATCAACTGCATAGCGAATGGCATTCGCTACATCCTTGTCGTGTTCATCACCATCCGGCACTGCACGTATAGACATGATTTTGACATTGTCAGCAACACCATCCATACCAACATCATTGCCGCGAATGGCTCCGACAATACCACCAACGTGGGTACCGTGGCCAGCGTCCGGTCCTTCGGCATCACTGTTGCCATAACCAGTCTCATAGGAGTTGCTGTAGTCATCGCCGATGATGGTACGAGGATTGTGATCCGGATTGTAGTGGTATTTTAAACTGTTTTGGTAGTAGTCCAAAGCACCATTCTTGGTTTCTTCCATGTTGTTAAAATCCATACCACGGTTTAGGGCATACTTCATCTTTTCTTTCATGGCCTTCTGCTCATCAGTACCTTCAGGAAGCTTATTGATGTTTTCCTCTGTAATTTCAAGGTCTTTTTCTTCCATCATTTCCACTGCTTTCGTCAAATCACCGAAGTAAGACTTCACACGCTCAATGCTTCCCTCCAATTCCTCTGTTTTGGATTCAAAGGCTTTTTTGATGTCCATGTAGCGCTCGTATTCTTCTTTTTGATCTTTGTTGAGCATATCCTTTTTGGCGTCGCCATACTTTTTTGTGTAGTAGCGGTAAAGACGTGTAATCTCCAAGGTTTCCTCATTGACATTTTTTCCATCAGGACCTCCAAGGAAATTCCACCCATTGACATCATCCACATATCCATTGTTGTCATCGTCTTTTCCGTTGCCGGCAATTTCGTCTTCATTGACCCAAATGATATCTGACAAATCCTCGTGCTCGAGGTCTACCCCACTATCAATAATGGCCACAATGACCGGGGTGGAAGACTTCCCCTTCAACAGGTCGTAGGCCTTTTCCGTAGAAACACCCTGAACTCCATCGCTCATTTTGTCTTTGTTAAACCAGTTATCGGGTGCCTGAGCATTGGTCGCCTGGGAGATAAACAACATCGCCAATGCCGTTACGTAAATGAGTATTTTCTTCATTTTCACTTAATTATTTAATTTTCTAATATTGTTCAAAATTCTTTGGATCTGCCTTTACGGATATCCAATTGCTTATAATAGCGTTATCCAGTTAGAATAATTGTAAACAATGATAAGATTTATAGGACTGGAAATGAAAAATTCTCTACGAGCGGTCGAATTCTTACGTCAAAAGGCATGACAGAACCGTCAAAAATCCTAAAAAAATACTGGGGCTACCCTTCTTTTCGCCCACTTCAAGAAGAGATTATTCACTCAGTCCTTCAAGGGCAAGATACCCTTGCGCTGCTGCCAACCGGAGGTGGTAAATCTGTTTGTTTCCAGGTTCCGGCTCTAGCTCAGGACGGAGTTACCCTGGTCATTTCACCCTTGATCGCCTTAATGAAAGACCAGGTTGAACAGCTTGAGGCACGCCAGATTCCTGCAGCTGCTGTATACAGTGGTATGTCTTTCAGGGAGCTAGACGATTGTTTTAGCCGAGCCGCGCGAGGAGAAATAAAATTGCTCTATTTGTCACCGGAACGCTTGAAGACAGAGTTGGCCATTGAGCGCATTAG
>DATFJT010000077.1:0-3846 GCA_035269065.1 Saprospiraceae bacterium
AGAATTAAAAATTCTTTAATAGATTAAAATGGCAGAAGCAAAGCAATTAACCGCGGATCAGATTATCGAAGAATACGGATACGATGATCACTTTCACGAGCATCACGACGAAGATAAATACCAGTCGAGTTTTATCACGCATTACATTTTCAGCCAGGATCATAAAATGATCGCCAAACAATTCCTGATTACAGGAATGTTCTGGGCATTCGTTGGTGGTTTGATGTCTCTCATATTCAGATTGCAACTAGGTTTCCCTGAAGCAGATTTGGCATGGCTGAGACCCTTTATGGGTAAATGGATCATTCTAAATGATGCTGGTATTGGTACATTATCTCCTGAGTTTTATTACGCACTGGTCACCATGCACGGAACGATACTGGTGTTCTTTGTGCTGACAGCCGGGCTGAGTGGTACCTTCAGTAATCTACTCATTCCATTACAGATTGGAGCGAGGGATATGGCATCCCCGTTGTTGAATATGCTCAGCTATTGGTTTTTCTTCCTTGCCGGAGTTATTATGTTCCTTTCTCTTTTCTTGAGCACTGGGCCTTTTGCCGGTGGATGGGTTGCATATCCTCCGCTGAGTGCCTTGCCCCAGGCCTCGAGTGGTAGTGGGGCTGGAATGACCATGTGGCTTGTGTCGCTGGTGTTCTTTGTAGTGTCTGTTCTTTTAGGAGGTATCAATTACATCACAACGGTACTGAACCTGAGAACAAAAGGATTGGGTATGTGGAGACTTCCCCTGACAATTTGGGCTTTCTTTGTTACAGCCGTCCTTGGGTTGTTGTCATTCCCTGTATTGGTTAGCGGTTTCCTATTGTTGATGTTTGACAGAAGTTTGGGAACAAGCTTTTATCTAAGTGAAATATTTATTGGCGGTCAAGCGCTGGATCACGTAGGTGGTAGTCCGATTTTATATCAACATTTATTCTGGTTCCTGGGTCACCCGGAGGTTTATATTATTATACTACCCGCCATGGGTATTGTTTCTGAGGTGTTATCCGTACATGCCAGAAAGCCAATTTTCGGTTATAAGGCGATGGTGTTTTCTATTTTGGCCATTGGTATTTTGTCCTTTATCGTTTGGGCACACCATATGTTCATGTCTGGGGTTAACCCATTTCTAGCCAATTTCTTTATCCTGTTTACGCTTATTATTGCTGTTCCCTCGGCCGTAAAGGTCTTTAACTGGATAGCGACGATATACGGGGGGAAGATGCGATTTAATTCTGCGAGTTTGTATGCTATTGGATTTGTATCGATGTTTATCTCTGGTGGATTGACCGGTATTTTTCTTGGTAATGCAGCCATTGATATCCAGATGCACGATACTTACTTCGTTGTGGCTCACTTTCACATCGTAATGGGAGTAGCGGCATTCTTTGGTATGTTTGCTGGAATTTACCACTGGTACCCCAAGCTTTACGGAAGATTTATGAATGAAACACTGGGTAAAATCCACTTTTGGGGAACACTCATAGGAGCTTACGTTATTTTCTGGCCTATGCACTACATTGGGATAGCAGGAGTACCCAGGAGGTATTACAGTTTCGACTATTTTGATACGTTTGCCCAATTTTCTGATTTGAATGCGTTTATCACTGTCGGTGCTATTCTGACCTTCGCATTTCAATTGGTATTCGTGATCAATTTCTTCATGAGTATTTGGAGAGGTAGAAAACAGGAAACAAGAAATCCTTGGGGTGCGACTACACTAGAATGGACAACCCCAATTGATAGAATACACGGAAATTGGCCGCACAAAATACCGACTGTACAGAGGTGGGCCTATGACTATTATAAAGACGATAGAGAATACGTTTCTCAAATTACTCCTCTAGAGGAGGGTGAGAAGACAGATGGATTACACTAGCCAATTATTCTTTGTGTTTGAAAGACAAATGACGGCTTGCAGAATTCATAAGAATTTAAGATTTATTGAATTAAATAGTAAGATTGAAGTCATCTAACGAATCTATTTCAGTAAACAAAAGAATAGCGTCTTTTAGGGACGCTTTTCTTTTTAAGTTGAGAGACTATGCTCAACTCATGAAGTTCAGGTTGCTCCTATTGGTCATCTTTACTTCATCAATGAGCTATATCATCAGTGCTTCAGCAGATATCAATTTGTGGCATCTCGCGTTTTTGATTGCGGGTGGATTTCTTGTTGCCGGTAGTGCCAATGCGCTAAATGAGGTATTGGAAAAGGATTATGATGTCTTGATGGCCAGGACAAAGGACAGACCTTTGCCAGCCGAGAGAATGTCAGTTCAGGAAGCAGTTATTTTTGCCGGTATCACTGCTGTTCTGGGTATAGTATTGCTTTACAACATCAATTCATTGGTAGCCATACTGGGTGCATTATCTCTCTTTAGTTATGCCTTCATATACACACCGCTTAAAAGAGTGACCCCATTTTCAGTATTTGTCGGTGCTTTACCGGGAGCTTTACCAATCCTCATAGGAGGCTTGGCCTACAGTGGATCAACGGACAGATTGATGTTGATTGTTTTGCTTTTTGGTGTGCAGTTTGTGTGGCAATTCCCTCATTTCTGGGCCATTGCCTGGAAGGGTGATGAGGAGTATAAAAAGGCGGGATTCTATTTATTACCAAGTGCATCCGGAAATTGTGACAGTAGCGTGGGCAAGATTAGTTTTGTATACAGCTTATTGTTGTTTCCGCTGATGTTTGGATTGCACTACTACGGTGATTTGACTTATTTGGCGTTGATGGTTCTACTGTTAATGAGTACACATTATGCCTACAGTGCCTTCAAATTATGGCGGCACTGCAGTGATTTTTATGCACGGAAATTGATGTATAGTTCATTCCTGTATTTGCCCGTCGTACTATTTGTTGTTTTTATTGACTCGATGATTTAACTGTAGCTATGAACCAGGTCATTACCATGAATAAAATTAACAGAGCTAAAATTTATGCCCTTTATGTGTCACTGGCATCGATGTTCATGATGTTTAGTGCATTGGTAAGCGCATATGTTGTTCGGCAGGCTGCAGGAAACTGGTTGGAGTTTCCCTTGCCGATGGAATTTTACATCAGTACAGGGATCATCCTGATCAGTAGTTTGACCTTACATTTCTCAAAAGTCAATTATCTGAATGATCGGTTTTCCCTGTATAAGATTTTGCTGGGGATTACTTTGATACTGGGCATCGCTTTTGTTGTTATGCAATACCAGGGATGGTTACACATGACGGAACAAGGCGTGCGACTGGACGGCAATCCAAGTGGATCTTTCGTTTACGTCATTTCAGGATTACATGCGGCACACGTCTTAGGAGGTATTGCCGCCTTGATACTGGCCTTGTTACAGGCTTATATTTTTGGAAAGAAAAAGACAGAGATGCGCCTGGTGCGACTGAATTTAACCCTCAGATATTGGCATTTTGTTGATATTCTATGGTTATATTTGTTCTTATTTCTGTTATTGACGCGTTAAACACAATTTGATGGCTTCAGAAACTACTGTAGAAATAGAAGAGAGAGAGACGGAATCTAGCTGGTCCGGGGGTAAGCCACCGATGGAGGCCAGTTACGGAAAGTTAATGATGTGGTACTTCTTGTTATCAGATGCATTTACTTTTGCAGGTTTCTTAATTGCTTACGGTGCATTGAGATTCAGTTCTCCTACATGGCCGGTTCCTGATTTCGTATTTTCAACTTTCCCGGGCGGAATTCATGATGCCCCACTGATTTTCGTAACGGTAATGACTTTCGTGTTATTGGCTAGTTCTTTTACTATGGTAAGAGCGGTACAGGAAGGGCATAGAGAAAATAAAAATGGGGTTGTATTTTGGATGCTCCTTACGATAGTAGGTGGA
>DATFJT010000078.1:0-2448 GCA_035269065.1 Saprospiraceae bacterium
ATAAGTTCAATGCACTGAGTAAAAGAGCTATAACCGTAACAATAATGACCAGTTTCAATAATGTCATGAAGTCAATGATTTGGTTTTAATCAATGCAAATATCGAATAATTCACTATATCCATATAGTGAGATTCCAATCCCTCTGAATAGCGAACTTCATTTTTGTGATCATGGATTTGTTGGAGTCTTTCCAGTTTCATGAGAATAAGGTCTGTGTACGAACTCACCCGCATTTTCTTCCAGATCTCCCCATAATCAGAATTCTTTGCCTCAAGAAGGGCTCTTATTTCTTTGACCACATCTTTGTAGGCTTTCCATACCTCCTCCTCAGAATAAGAAAATTGTTCATCCCCTCCAAATCGCTTTTGTATGATGCCGATAATGGCATAGTTAATGATCCCCATGTAGTCTTCCTCAATAGGATCTGCTACTTCCTGTGATCCTTTTTCTTCAATGGAACGAATGCGAGCGGCTTTTATTAGAATTTGATCCGTAATAGAACTCAATCTCATTATGCGCCAAGAAGAGCCATAGTCCTGGTTCTTTTTTTGAAAAATATCAGCGCAGAGCCGAATAATTTCATCGTATGCCTCAAGTGTTGTCAATCTCTTAATTCTAGACTCAAGTATAATGAATTCTAATTAGTAGAAAATTAAATAAAATCAAATATTTGTAAATTTTATCCAAAGACCGTGCCCGATGGCTTATCTTATCATTACCATACTTCTCACGGTGCTGCTCTCTTTTATTTTTAAATGGTTTAGCATCTACAAAGTACATCGATTAAAAGCCATCATTGTAAATTACTTCACGTGCGGGTTTATTGGCTTTTCATTTAGCTCCTCATCAGATTTGGGGCATTTATTTCAGCAGCCCTGGCTTTTGTACGCTATGCTATTGGCATTCATTTTCATATTGGGCTTTAATATATTGGCCGCCTCCATCGCAATTCACGGAGTATCGATCACTACTTTGATGCAAAAAATGTCCATTGTACTTTCCGCTAGTATAAGCCTTATAATTTACCAGGAGTCGATGGGTTGGCAAAAATTATCAGGCATTTTTATTGGTATCGCAGCGGTAATACTCAGTGGGGGACGCTCCATATTCACAAGCAAAAAACTGAGTGATCAAAAATATCTTTTTCTGCTACCTTTACTCGTACTTGTAGTGAGTGCTTTTGTAGAACTCGGTTTACAATATGCCGAGATCACTTACCTCGATGGGGATGACAGACACCTTTTCAACACTTGTCTTTTCACATCTGCTGGCATATTGGGTATTATATTTTTGATTTACCAGTATTCTAAATCGGGTAGTTCATTGCAGTTCAGAAAAAAAGATGTGGTTGGCGGTATATTTTTGGGAATTCCAAATTACTTCTCCATCTATTTTCTCATTATGTCAATCAGCACGGGTTTAGAGGGCTCATTTGTATTCCCGGTGATCAACATTTCCGTACTGTTGCTTTCCATTTTAGGCTCACTTATAGTATTTAGTGAGCGATTAGAGCGTCCGCAGTTGTTTGGCCTGCTGCTGGCAGTCATTTCCATTGCATTGATCAGTTCAAGTTTAAATCATGGATAGTTTCTTAAGCGTAGAAAATATTAGCCGTGGGGAATACAGAGTCAAGGGTAGCAAGTTTCTTTCCTACTTATACCCGGCAAACACAGAGTCCGAATGTAAGGAGCAGCTTGAAGCGCTTAGAAATCAGCACAACAAAGCCAATCACCACTGTTATGGCTTTCATTTAAAAAACAAATTTCTTCTGAGATTCAGTGACGATGGTGAACCTTCAGGCTCAGCTGGAAGGCCCATTATGGGCGTTATCGAAAAGAATGAATTGCTAAATGTTCATCTGGTAGTGGTACGTTATTTCGGAGGTATCAAGCTAGGAGTAAGAGGATTGATTGATGCTTATTCAGGAGCGGCAGAAATGGCTGTGCAGTCAGCAAAAGTCAAAAAGCAGTATATTCTAAAAGAGTTACAGGTCGAACTTGATTATAGCGCTTTGGGTTTCATCGAAAGATTTGTACAACAAAATAAATTGCCCCTTTTGGACGCCTCTTTCCAAGCCAAAGTTCGACAGGTCATTGGTATAACTCCGTCAAAATACGAGCTGGTGAGAAGAAAATTACAAGAAGAAATAAAACAGGAGTTTGGCAGTCTAGATCAAGCCCTTTATCCCATCAGAATAATAACCAATTGAATTTGTCCTTTCTCAAATAAAGAAAAAAATCAATCGAGCCGATTCACTTCCACAATTTCAACTCTTCTTTCTACGGAAGCCTCTATACTGAAAATTGAATTTCTAGGATCGTTGATTTCGTCACTTACATAATCTGGTGATTGCGCTTCTCCAATGGGCTTTTCTATAATCTTTAGTTCGTCTTTCTCAAGATATTCAGCCAGTGCCCCATCCTCAAACTCCAACAGGTAGTTGACAA
>DATFJT010000079.1:0-3292 GCA_035269065.1 Saprospiraceae bacterium
TGGAATTATTCTCGTGAGTGTAGACGGGATCAGGGCAATCCTGACAACTCAGACCTTCTCCCGACCATTCGGCCGTCCATTCATAATCGTATAAGAATTCAATTGACCAAGATCGTAGGACGCCTTCATCCAATGGACCAAAGGCATCACTCAAGATGAGTTTCCATTCCCCGTTTACTGCTGCATTTTCCAGGTCATTCCAGTAACCTTCAGGTTGAAAATAACCCGAAAACGGAGCACTACCACCACTAATCGGTGAACCGGCAGATGGGGTAAAACAAGTCTGAGTAAAATTTTGCTCAAAACCTCCCACTTGTTCAAACAGCAACATGCGCCTTCCATCCGGGCTCTCCAACCATGCAGCAACATCTGATACCACATTCGTTTGAATATCAAGGCATATCTCCGCAATCTGCGCTTCAGGGTCGGCCAATTGATCGGGATATATACTTTCGATTATATTGCGACTGATGAGCGGGTTACCTGCCGGATGACTGGCATTTCCAAAAGATTCGTTAGGGAAGATATCAAATCCGATGGTATCTTTTTGATTGGATGCCCATTCTCCAAGTTGTAGTTCTTCATTTTCACACAAGGCGGTATCCTGCAACCAGTCTAATTCTTCACCACAGGAGTAGCAATCCGGGTGCACCTCAGGATAAACGCGCAGAAGGGCTGAGGTATCGTGTTGGCATCCAAATGCATCCTGCACCTGCAACTGATAGCGCGCATATCCCCCATTTTCTGGGATGGCTGTCAATTCTCCATCATTTTGAGCAAGTACATCTGGCTGCGCTGTCCACAACTGGTTTTGAATCGGTGTTTCAAATACTTCCAAGTTCGGATACAACTGCTCATCGAAGTCAATAGACCATTCGAAAACCCAGCCATTGTCCTGACTGAGGTTGTCTTGAACGCGTAGGGTCCAGGCTCCATTGAGTGGGCAGCCCTCCAATTGCTCAAAAGTCTGGGCAGGCTGATAAGAACCTTCTGGATAATAGAAGTCAGTGTAATTATGTCTTACACCATCCTCATCCGGGAGCGTGGTATACGTATATTCAAATTGATCTGATGTCTCTTCGAGGGTACCGTAATCTGAATTATTTTGCTTAAAACAATACAAGTAGGGTTTACCGAAACTTGTATCATCTGAATTGGCGTCTATAGGCGCGGAGGCCACTGGTTCACCAAAATTAACCGTCCCGGAAGCAGAAAATTCTTCCAGGATTAATGCACGCTGTCCATTTGGGCAGATGATTTCTATTTCCAAATCGCCTGCATAAGAGTGCTCCATAAAAAGACAAATTTCTTTGAGGTCCTCAGCATTCTGCAAAGTCTGTCCCGGAGCAAAATTCAAAAAATTAAGGTCTGTACTGTAACTAGCGCCAGTACCATCCGGTAAAAACAAGGTATCCGAACGCACTTTGGAGGTGGGAAAAGTCTCAACCCCGGGGCTTATACGGATATCTGCCTGCGGATCTCCGGAAAGGCTGCTCGTCAATTCAATGGTATCACGCGCACAGTAGGTCTCATCAAATACTCGACTTTCGAATACAGGCTTAGGGCTGACACGTACTCTCTGCTGTAATATTGCAGAGCTGCTGCATCCCTCCTGATCTTCTATTGTGAGATTGATGTAATAACCGCCCTCTTTTTTGTATTGATGCCGTACTGAAGGACCATAGGCCATCGTGCCATCTCCAAAATCCCATGTAAAACTAGATAGCTGGTCTGACTGATCGTAATTCGAACCGCTTTGAGGATATATTCCCCTTGCAGAGAGTTCCACATATTCCCCTGGGCAGATGTCTAAATAACCCGTATCCGCAGGATTAATGGAAGGATTCGTTTGGGTGATTTCAACTCCAATAGGCTGACAACTTGGGACACAGCTTACTTCTGCCGACCAACCAGCGCCTGTACCACTGTTATCCGAAACAAATTCAGCTGTAATACATCCACTTACATTTACAGAAGTCGCCTGTATAACGAAGGGCCTATTGTTGTAATAAGAATAAGAGCAATATAACAAAGGCGCATTGGTATCCTCGCCATCGTAAAAACACAAAAAATCTCCTGCTCCTAACTCCAATGGATAGAGCAAAAGGGAGGTATGTGTGCTGCCAGAGCCGTCTGAACAAATCTGGACAGTATAATTTTCATTATTGCCGTAGTCTCCATTGATACCACCGGTATCATAGAACCACGTACTGCAAGAATTGATATTCTGAGAAAAGCCTGCTCCAATAAAAATAAGTAGGTATGCGGCGATCAAACTGAATCTTTGCTTCATGGTCATTGACTTACTTCTTTCTGCGGTTGTTGAAAGCTTTATTTTGTTCTTCAGCAGAAGCTAAAACCAGCGCCTTTCTGCCATTCTTTAAAAGGTATATTTTGGTAAGATGTGGATCCCTCGACACTGTTCCATTAACCAGGAGTTGCACTAATGCCTCCCCGTTTTTTACAGAAGAGATTTCCAATTGTTCCACCTGATCATTTTGCAACCACTTGTCATGTGCCTGTTGAACAGACCACCCAGCAGTGCCATCAAACTGCATTTTCGCATACAGTCCAGGGTTTTTGCTTTGTAGCTCTTTGGCTTGCTCAATACCAAGAATTTTAGACATGTTGATATCATCCTGAACTTCATTTTGGGCACTAAGTAGCGTAATACCCATACATAAGAACAGGGTCAGGAAGAATGAAGAATGAGGGGTCATAAATCCGTATAGATTTGTATTAACAAAGATTTAAAATTAAGAAAAATATAAAAAAACGAGGTGCATTCCACATATAAGTTAAAATAGAGGTATTAAATAGGAAAACGCAAATTTGATATAGTCAAATTTGCGTTTTCCTAAGTCTGGCGAATTATTGTTCTCTAGCTCATGCTCAAAAAATGAGGTTAGATTTAATCCACTTTCATTTCATAAGGCATGCGTGCCTGTATACTGCCATTTATTTCTGATAGTGTTTGCAAGCGCTCGTAATGAGGGATCAATTCCTGAAGTTTTTGCTCTAAAGCCTCAGTCTGAGCAGCTCCCTGACCTGTAAACTCTTTTATGAATTGCTCAAAGGGGTCTTTAATCTTTGGATAATACTTCAATTTATAGGAATCAATGCCTGCTAGCGTAGCAGCACTTCCTATGGCATCATCGAGATCACCCAACTTGTCTACCAGGCCAATTTCCAGACCTTTTTGACCAGTCCAAACGCGACCCTGAGCCACTTCTTCTACTTCTTCCATGCTTAAATTCCGGCCTTTGGCCACCTTGGATTTAAAATCGTGATA
>DATFJT010000080.1:0-3010 GCA_035269065.1 Saprospiraceae bacterium
TTGCGGATGGAGGGCAAGATCTCTGAAGTTACTTTCCGCCTAAAAGCTTTGGCCTCAGGTCTGCGGCTGTAAATGATTGCAGTATAAAGGCCGGATTCGTTGATGATGGTTATTTCTTGTGTCCCCCCAAGGGTACGCACAATCTGCGTACCCTTATCTTCATCATCAATATTGCGTGTCATATCCGGAGCATTGCGATACCCCAACACTTTCGCCACATCCGCGGCCACAAACCACGCCTCCCCATGCTCGTCCTTCAAAATCCGAACGTTTTCCCCCTTAAAATTAAATTATAGAGTCCAGCTTCGGAAACCACTGTAAGATTTGGGTTCCCCCGATTTCCGTCGTTAATAACGACGGTATTTTTTTCATCACTATCAAGGCTTCCTATTGCATGCCTTGAATTTGTAATCCACAAATGCAGTCAAAGATCAATGGCCACAAACCATGGCTCATGTTTTCCCGTCGGGGTAGCCCGATTATGAAAGAACAGGTTGATACAAGACCCTTTCTGTTCTATTTATTTTTAAGATACTGCTGATCCAAAAAAGCCCTGATTCGTTTATTAGACCAATCTCCGGCCTCTTTGTATAAATACTCCTTGATAATGTAATCAACAATATCATCTTCACATATAGGCGGCCCCTGAGCTGTCTCGCCTCCCTGATCGTAAAACCACTCCCCTCCGTTATCGGTTTCCGCCCATAATTCAATTTTATCCTCTTCACTTAACTCTTCCACATGCCCAGCGACAATTCCACGCACTGTTTGATCGTAGACATCCCAACAGACTGATTCCTCATACTGTATTTGGACACAAATCTCCTCCCAGGCATTGGCAAGACTTGAATCATCACCTGAAAGAGCGGTTTCCGTAATTTCTTTTAGCTCAAATATTGTTTTTTGCATTATTTCACTTTCTAATGACTCAGAAGTATTTACTTCCCCAGTTCGAAATAAATTATGAGAGTCATCCTCATCCTCATCCTCTTTGCTTATTTTTTTGATTGTGTCTTTGAAGGCATCTTCTAACTCGAACAGATCAGTATTATCTAATTTTTTCAAAATATTACTTATATATAGTGCTTTTTCAGCACGTTTAAAAACATTATACCTCCATTCTTTTAAGAATAATAATGCCTCTTCAAAAACAATATTTTCAAATTCTTCATGATCTGAACCTTGATTATAATCGAGATTGTATTCATCACATATTCTGATAAAAAAATCCGAGAGGTCTTCAGCCCATGATTCAATAGAAGACTCGGCCCCAAAAACGGCCTCAAAATACCATTCATCACCAAGCCCCTCTGCAAGGTGAATATCCCAATCGCGCAAATCCGCAATCATATTATGTAGGGGCATACAGTCTTCAAGCCATCTCTTAAGTGTTTCCAAACGTTCATCTGAGAGAAATGCCTGGGGGAGCGGGGTTTCCATCGCCTCAGGGTTATTTAACATTTCAGATAGCATGAGGTAGCCCAGAATCTTATTCCTATTTTTTTTCAAGAACTCCTCGAAAAACATATCTTTACATCCATAATTATATGTCTTTAAATCTCATCACCCATGGGGCCAATGCTTCCTTTGGTTGGTTTTTCCGCGATATAAAAGTCGCTGTCAGGGATACCGGTAACTAATTCAATGCACCCATTTTTAGTTGCCCAGTGAACTGTTTCTTGCCAACGATTTTTCTTTTCAATATCGTTGCTATATGCCCAGCCTGCTAAAATGAGAGGTTTTGGCGGGAGTAGTGGATGGCATTTATGATTTTCGGCATATTTGCTAAGTTGCTGATGAATTTCATGCCAAATTTTCGGCAATGGGCAAATTGGAATCATGTTTACCGATGGGGGCCTTTTTTTGTAAGCTTCTTATTTCATCTCTTCTCTTCCAATAATATTGCCTTTTTCAGTGCCTTTAAGGTAAACACACCTTTCTGCATCATCATATTCAATCCAGCCACAAGGTAGTGTCGGACCCCGAAACATGTCCACTACAGCTATGTCCTTCCACGCTTTCCTCCCGTTTTGATCCTCAAAAGGAACAAGGTTTTTGTCAGCCCAGAAGTTAACCAAATTTTCTATATCCGCTGGATTCATGGCCCCGTCACGAAGAAGGTACTCATCATGCCAGAGTCTCCCCCCAAACAGATTTGTATTTTCTTCCTTATATGCTGCAAAGCCACCAAGGTAGCATTCATTAATTTTGTTGATCGTTATGATCAGACTTATGAATTCAAGCCTGACTGCCATAATATATTCTCATCAATTCCAAATGACTGAAATTTATCTTAAAACTCAGTAAAAATCTAGGTCCAGATTATCAATCCTGCTATGCAATCCGCTAAAAGGCTCTAAAGGATACGAAATATTAATCAAAATTATAATGTCTTATTTTTTTGTCTTTTCCTTTTGGGATGAACATGAATATTTGGTCAGTTGAATATTACGCTTCCATTCAGGCCATTTTTCAACATTTTTTTGAGCTTTCTCAGCGTTTTCCCAAAAATCCTGAGCCTCTTTATTTTGACTTTTCCTGATTTTCATTTCATTCTCCTTTAATTTGAATGTTAATTTCCCCAATAACAAATTCTTCTCTATCAATATAAGTGAGCGGCAATAATGGAATTCTTACAGATGCAGTTTTGCGTTCCCATTCGATTTTTTTTCCACTTTTTTTTCTTTTCAAATTATAACCCCTGCTCAGATTCATGGAAAACAAATCAATAAATTTTCTTGGTCCAAAACCAACAAAAGGCTCAAACATCACCTTTTCTTTAGTTTTTGAGTCTTCCTCTTCATGTTTAATCACAATCTCATCACCGTGAAGAATTTTCGCCTGGCTTTTAGGATAGGGCTCCACAAATACAACCCTTGTTATTCCGGCAGCAATAATGTGTTTAGCGCAATTATGGCAGGGAAATGTGGTGCAATATAATGTACCTTCAATGGGAGAAACCCCAATTCGGGAACAACAAAGCAAGGCTTCCATTTCTGCGTGAACCGCC
>DATFJT010000081.1:0-3496 GCA_035269065.1 Saprospiraceae bacterium
AACGTCACAAATCGGGATGTGCCGTGCGCTTTCCAAGACTGGTCCGTTGGCGCGAAGATAAAAAGCCGAAGAACGCCAATTCCATATCTGATCTTGAACAAATGATGCGTGCCCTATGAATAAGAAGGATTGTGCGCAATTGTGGGAAGCATTCTTCCGATCAAAAGGCTGGCAGCCACTTTCTTACCAGAAGAAGGCTTTCGATCGTATTTTTAATGGTTACAACGGCCTGGTCAATGCACCTACCGGAAGCGGAAAGACCTATTCCCTGCTACTGCCGCTCTTTCTAAAAGGACTACAAATTCAACATGAAAAGGGCCTATTTGCCATTTGGATCACTCCACTTAGGGCCATCGCCCAGGAAATCAAGGAATCAGCAGAAGAGCTGGATACCTTTTACAGCCTGGGTTGGGATATACAAATCAGGACGGGCGATACGGATAGCAAAACCAGGCAAAAACAATTGCGAAAACCACCTCAAATTCTCATCACTACCCCGGAGAGCATTCATCTCATCCTGGCAAGCAAACAATACAAGGATTTCTTTGGAAAAATTCGATTTTTCGTCGTCGATGAATGGCATGAATTATTGGGGTCAAAAAGAGCGGTACAAGTGGAATTGGCCCTCAGTCGATTAAAAACCCTGTCCCCAAGACTAAAAATTTGGGGCATCAGTGCCACCATCGGCAACCTAGAGCAGGGAATGCAAGTATTGTTAGGCCATACCAAACATTATCAAAAAAGAACCCTGCTGCGATCCGGGATTCAAAAAAAAATAGATGTCCACCCATTGATACCGGATTCACTGAAGGAAATGAGATGGGCCGGCAACCTCGGCATATCTATGAAGCACAAAGTGCACGAGGTTATTTCAAAATACAAAACGACCCTCATTTTTACCAATACGCGCTCTCAAACAGAACGCTGGTACCATGAGCTTTTGGAAACATATCCGGATCTCGCGGGTGCCATAGCGCTGCACCACGGCTCCCTGGACCGATCAGTCCGTTATTGGGTAGAGGAAGCCCTGCACAAGGGATTACTCAAAGCCGTTGTATGCACCTCAAGCCTGGATCTCGGAGTCGATTTTCGGCCTGTAGAGGCCATTGTTCAGATTGGGAGTCCTAAAGGAGTGTCCCGCTTTTTTCAGCGTGCCGGTCGATCCAACCACCAACCCGGCGCACCTAGCATCATTTACTTTTTGCCGACGCATTCCATGGAAGTTATTGAGTACATGGCCCTGAAGCAATCACTGCAAAAAAGCGACTTTGAGGCCCGCCTTCCTCATATTCTGTGCTTTGATGTGCTGAGTCAGTACCTGGTTACCCTGGCTGTGTCCGACGGTTTTAAACCAGATGAGATCTTAGAAGAGGTCAAGAGTAGTTTTTGCTACTCAGACATGACTAAAAGTGAATGGCAGGAAGTACTGGAGTACATTAGCACAGGTGGGAAAGCCATCAAGGCATCAGGGGACTTTAAGAAAGTAGAGTGGATACCTGAGGAAAGCAAATACCGGGTAAGAAACAGGCGGGTGGCCATGCGGCACCGTTTGTCGATAGGCACAATCGTCAGTGACGGCATGATGTTGGTTAAATTTCTCAAAGGAGGAACCATTGGAATGATCGAAGAGCGATTCATCACCGGATTGTTCGAGGACGATGCCTTCATCTTTGCAGGAAGAACCTTGAAATTGGTCAAAATAAAAGACAATACCGTGCTTGTACGTCGAGCGAAGAGCAAAGACCCCAAGGTACCCGCTTACGGGGGAGGCAGAATGTCCCTGTCCTCTCAATTGGGAGAGCGGCTCAGAAATGCGATCTACGAACTGCAAAAGCCGCGCAAGCAAATGCCGGGACTCATTCGGGAGTTGTTGCAAACCCAGGAAAAACGGGCGGCCCTACCCGGACCTGGAACACTTTTGATTGAGCACTATCATTCCCGCGAAGGGCAACATTTGTTCTTTTACCCTTTCGAAGGCAGGCGTGTCCATGAAGCACTGGCCTCGCTGATCGCCTATCGCATCGGACAGCAAATGCCCATCAGTTTTTCCATGGCATTCAACGATTACGGACTTGAATTGGTCACAGATAAGAAAGAGGTTCCACTCGAGAAATTGAATTTTGACGATTTGTTCCGTGTCGATCAACTGAGTGAAGACCTCATGGCCTCGATCAATTCAGCGGAAATGGCCAAACGCAGCTTTCGAGACATTGCCGGTATCTCAGGCATGGTATTCTCAGGCTTCCCCGGGAAGAAAAAGAAAGAGCGTCAATTGGTTTCGAGTACAAACTTGTTGTTTTCTGTTTTCTCAGAATACGATCCCGACAATATCATGTACAGGCAATCTTTACGCGAGGTATTCGAGTATCAGATAGAAGAAGAGCGTTTGAGGACCGCACTTGAGCGCGTATCACTTCAGGAAAAGATGTTGGTCCCCATTGAGCGTCCTACCCCGTTTGGCCTGCCCATTATGGTTGATCGTTTGAGGGCAAGGTTATCGACGGAGAAAATTGAGGATCGATTGAGAAGGGTGTTTTCAGTTTCTTGAAACTTACAAACATCCACAGTGGTTTGTAACTATTAAATGCTTACTTTAATTTGTTATAAGTAAGAGTACAATGAGCGAATTCAGTAAAGAAGAAATAAAGAGTCATCTTTCGAAAATGAAAGACCCTATAGATATGGATGATCTGATCAATAGACTTATTCTGCTTGAGAAAATAAAGCAAGGAGAGAAACAATCAAATACCAACCAGGTAATAGGAGATGATCAACTGTCCAAAGAGATTCAAAAATGGTCGAAATAAACTGGACTCATCGATCTGTAAATGATCTAAAAAATATTTTTGATTATATCTCCTATGATTCTAAGCGATACGCTGAGCGACAAATCAAGAAAATTCAACAAAGAGCACAAATACTTAAATCTTTTCCCGATGTGGGCAGTCAAGTAAAAGAAGTTGATCAAAACGATATAAAACAATTAGTTGAAGGACCATACAGAATTATCTATAAAAAAATTTCAGATCAAAGAATTGACATTTTAACGATTCATCACTCGAAGCAAAATTTAGACCCTGAAAAATTATAGCCTGAAGGACTGCCAGAAAAATGATAGTTGAAATCAAAGACAACCACTTTCACTGCCTCCCGGAAAAAGCCCTGTACTGGGAGGAGGAGCAATCATTAATGATCGCAGATGTGCATTTGGGCAAAGACAGCCACTTTAGAAAGAACGGTATCGCCATCCCGCAGGTAAGCCAGAATGATTTGCTCAGAATGAGAAAACTAATCGGACAGCATGATCCGAAAGAGATATTGATCCTCGGTGATCTATTCCACAGTTATTCACGCGAAGAATACAATGGTTTTAGACAGTTGGTAGATGCCTTTCCCAAGGTTTACTTTCGATACGTCGCTGGCAATCACGATGCCCTGGCGCTAAAAAAAGAACAACGCCCTGAAAACTTGTGGTTTGGGACAGAATGGCTTCGCG